>NZ_VOYP01000048.1:0-19487 GCF_013420235.1 Acinetobacter sp. YH01022
TCATGCACGTGTAGCAGTCCTCAACAGATTTACGGAATTAGGTCGACCACTTACCCAAGTTACGCCTTAAATTTGGCTCAATTAGGGGCGCTTTGCATTTCAAATCTTTGTGCAACAAAGCCGTTTCAGACTATATAGGCAACTTAAGTCAATATATTATTGATATTAAGATGCCTTTATAAAAAAATTAAACGAAAATTACGATGAAGATACAGATATGATTTTAATTGGGTAATTTTATGGGTAATATATACTTTATAAATTGGGTAATCTTGTGAAAAACTATGAGTAAATATGAAAAACTAACAAATCAACCTCTAGTTGTTGTGTTGGCAGAATTCCGTTTCTCAAGCATTCTACAAATGGAAAATTACATCCCTGCATTTCAGAATTTTTTGAGACAAGATTTCCCTCTTTTTTCAACAACAGAACAACAAGAAATGATAATTGAGCAACAAGGTATACGTGTAAATAGCTCAACTGGATGGGTGTTTTTGTCAAGTAATAAAAAACGGGCAATAATTCTTGATAGAAGTCGATTAGTTATTCTCAGTAGTGAGTATGAACGCTTTCCTAATTTTTGGAATGATTGTAAAAAAGCTCTCGATTTCTTAATCCAGGAAGTTAAACCAACACTCCTATTAAGAGTAGGATTACGTTATTCTGATGCTATTATTGAAAAAAATAAAGAAGAACCTATTGAATCGTATGTTCAATCAGTAGTTTGTGAAGCTGGGAGCATGGATGGCGTAGGAGATCAGGTTCATCGGATTAATGAGACTATTTATAAAACACAAGCAGGTATTATTGCAATTAGAAGTTTATATGGCGTACTCAATTTACCTGTATGGCAAGATTTAGTTGAGTCTCCAATTACTTTTCATAAGAACACAAACTTTAGTAAAAGAATTTTATTAGATTTTGATCATTATTGGCAGCCTGAAGGAGAGACTCAATTATTTGAGTTAGACTTTATTTCAAATAAAATGGAAGAGTTACACTTAATTACTAGGAAAGCTTTCTGGGAAATTACAACTTTTGAAGGTCGGGAGGTTTGGAAATAATGGATATAGCAGCTTTCACTGTATCTACAGTACTGAACATCAGGGCATTAAGTGATCATTCGGGTTCAGTGTTTGTTCAACATGTAGTATCAGAACCTAATCACTATTCAACTGGTAGTATTTCGCCTAATTTTGCTTGGTTGGCTGAACATTCAAGAACTGGCCAAAAATATACAATTCTTAATAAGCAAACAACTATTCTTGAGCAAAATCTTGATTTCATTAAATCAACTTTTTCTTTAACAGAAGAAGAACTTGCTAAAAGTATTGGAGTTACAAGGAAAACTTTACTCAATTGGAAAAAGTACGAATCCGAACCAAATAAGGAAAAAACTCAAAAAATGTTTGAGTTATACATTCTTGCAAAGAATTGGAAGGGTGCACAGTTTCCTACAGACAACATTAAATTAAATAGTCCTGTACTAGATGGTAAGACTATTAAAGATCTGTTACAGGATTCAGATACTGATAGCGAAAAAATATTATTCGCTGGCAATCGTTTAATGCATCAATCTATTGGTGAAATTGATTTAATTTGAGGTTTGAATTGTGCGACATTGGATGGAAGAAAGTGGTTGGTTACAAGGTTGTGTTGTTAAGCCTGAAGATGTCGCCCATTTATTAGATTTAGCTGGAAAATCAGAATTATTTGCAGATGATGTTATGTTGATCGTTGCATCAGGTTCTTGTGATGTAGCCAATAGTACAGATTTAGTTATTGAGTTTTCTGTTGCTCGATATATAGATAAAGATGCTAATTTTGGTAATTTTTGCTTTAACAAAAATCCAAGGAAATTGAATTGCACTCTAGAATCTTTACAGGGAAATAAGTATGTCACTTTAATTGCTTTTGAAAAAATTAGTATAATTAAAGACAATATTCCTGTAGGAATTTTACCAAACCTGGAAATTCAATTCACTCAAGAAGAATTAAATTTCTACATTGATTGGTTAGCTTCTAGATACAAGCGCCCTGCATTTCCTACAGAGTTTGATCGTCGAATAGATTCTGAATGGAAAAAAGACAAGCGCAAAAAAGCTGTAGGAAAAGTAAGTAGTAAATTAATTGGAATATATGCAAAAGTTTATCCCGATAAAGAAATACCAAGTAATGAAAATTATTTTGTTGATTTATTGGCCTTAGTTGTACCAAATTTAGATCATAAAGATTTACAAGAAATTAATTCCATAACTGAGAAGTACAAAGAGGCATTAATTAAGGCTAAGATGAATGTGGGAGAAACAAAAACTGTGACAGAGTTTCAGGTTTCTGTTGGTACATTAAAGCAATATAAGAGATTTAATTTAGATGAATTATCATATAAAAATGATGATCCATTACCTCCAGAAATTTCGATGAATTAAGAGAGTTATATTTTACACGTTATATAAACTAGTAACACATTTTTCATTATCCCCTGTAAGGTTCGACCAAATTCTAAATAAAAACCATGATAGACGCATAAAATTAGGAGTGCGTCATGTCAGATCAAAACCAAATCGATTGGGAAAAAGGAACTATTCAAGAACCAAATCAGATAGATTGGGATAATGGTCAAATTTCACAACCTAAAGAAAAGAAAGATAAAGGTTTTCTTGGTCAAGCAAAAGATCATGCAGTTTCCTTTCTTGGCAAGGGTACGGTAGCCGTAGGTGAGGTAGCAGTCGGTCTAAGTGACATGATGTCCGATGGTGCTACAGGTAAAATACTTTCCGAAAAACTTGGTTACGACCCAAAAGCTGCCAAAAATGTAATGACAGGTTGGCAGTCTGAGCAATACCAACAACAATTAAAAGATTCTGCAAATATTGGCAATCGAAAAATTGAGGAAGGTGACGACTTCGCAACAAAGGTTGGTAAAAAATTCGACAATGCTGTTGATATAACAAAAAATGCCATCAACAACCCATCACTTATCACAAATACTGTTGCTGAATCTCTCCATTCAATGCTACTGGGTGGTGTATTAGGTCGTGCTTCTGGTATAGCCAATCCAGTTGTAGCTGGTGCTGTTGGTGAAGGAGCAGTTATGGCAGGTAGCCAAGCTGAACAAATTCGCCAAGAAACCGTAGATGGACGCTTAACCGCAGATCAATCTTTAGCAGGTGCGGCTACTGGTGCCATTGGTGGCTTGTTTGGCTATGCTGGTGGTCGTCTTGCTCAGAAAATGGGCTTATCAGATGTTGATACAGCCATGCAAACAGGGCGCTTAACCACGCAACAAGTGGGTGAGAAAATCGCTAAGACACCGATGAGTGCAATTCCAACTGCTGTGATCAAAGGTGCAATTTCAGAAGGCTTTTTAGAAGAATTACCTCAATCCGTTTCAGAGCAAATTTTACAGAACTTGGCATTAGATAAGCCTTGGCATGATGGTGTTGAAAATGCAGCAGTCATGGGTACTTTGGCTGGTATGGCAATGGGCGGTACAGTCAGTGGTGCGGGTAAAACTGGTGATTGGTGGAATAGTCGATCTGACACAGGGCCACAAGATAGCCAACAACAATCAGGTTCACCTAATTTACCATCGGCACCTCCACAATTAGGTTCAAACCCAAATAGTGCATTGACCGGTGAATATATCCCACGTGAAAATGTGCCACAGGGGGCTAATCAAGGTCGCACAGCTTTTGTTTATGATCAGCCATCAATGGGGGCTGATAACTTATTAAACAATAATGGTTTTGATCAGGGCAATGCGGCAGCTGGTAATCCAACCAGTCCAGGTACGCCACCGGCACCGAAGGGCAATTATTTTGATGATGGTTATGGCAGTGAAGCAGCCTTTGATGATTTACTGAATGCTGTACCGCCAGCCAGCCAAACGCCTTCACAGCAAATGGGGATCAATCCTAATGATGGCCCTATGTCATCTGCAGCGGCTTTGGCTGTAGATAGTGGAGTGACATCAACAGGATTATTAACTTACTCAGCTGAGCAGGAAGATGGTCAGCAATTAAGTTCTGTACCTACAGATTACCGTATTTTTTTGGGTGAAAGCCAACAGGCTGCGACGCAACCTGATTTATTGAGTTCTTTACAATCTCAGGAAAATAGCAACAGTGGTGCAGTTAGCAATAATACAAGTACAGCCACAGCATCTGATATTGAGACCGAAAAACTTGATTTAAATACACGTATTCAAGAGGCCCAACAAAAGTTTGATGCAGAAACAAGCGTGGCCCAAAAAGCCCAATTAAGACGTGAACTTAACAGTCTGAATGGTAAGTTAAAACAGGTAGAAACCCAAAAATTAAATGAACAACACAAACAAAAAATAGATGTTGCAGCGAATGAAGCTGCAACTAGTTCTGGTAATAATTTACCAGCACCTACACAAGCACAAATTGAAGCAGGCAATTATAAAAAAGGCCACATTAAGGTTCATGGTTTAGATATTGCTATTGAAAGTCCGCGTGGCTCCACACGTAGTGGTAAAAACCCTGATGGTAGTGACTGGTCACACACGATGAGTGACCATTATGGTTATATCAAAAAAACCAAAGGGGCAGACCAAGAACAGTTAGATGTGTATGTAGGCAAGAACCCTGAATCAGAACGTGTCTTTATCGTTGATCAATTAAATCAAGATAATGATCAATTTGATGAGCATAAAATTATGCTTGGGTATCAAAGTCTAGAAGAGGCTGAGCAGGCGTATAAATCTAATTTTGATCCAGGATGGAAAGTTGGTCCTATTCGTTCATTATCAAAAGATGAGTTTAAAAGCTGGTTGGATAATGATGATACCGTGCGTCCAGTCAGTGAAAAAGTTCAGCCTAAATCAGATCGTATTGCTGATAAAAAGGAAGTTGTGACTACAGCAACTGGACGTTCATTTGAGGTTCAGCATAAGTTAGTGGAAGCTGCTGATTTAATCACATCAAATAATCCTAATGGACAAATTAATCCTAATTATCCTCAAGAGTTACAACCAAGAGACCGTACTCGCGCTGCGTCACAAATGCAAATTACGGAAATTGCGAATCAGTTAAATCCATTATTGCTTGGTGAAAACCCGAATGCTTCTGATGGAGCACCAATTGTTTCAGTGGAAAACATTGTTGAAAGTGGTAATGGTCGTTCTATGGCGATTACTAAAGCATATATGGAAGGCAAGGCAGAGCATTATCGACAGTGGTTGAAAGAGCAGGGATATAACACTGATGGTATGACAGCGCCTGTATTAGTACGTGAACGTATTACACCAATGACTTCTGCAGAACGTATTGCTTATACAGGTGAGGCAAACCAACGTTCCACACTTGAGCTAAGCGATAGTGAACAGGCGAAATCCGATGCTGCAAAATTAGGTTCTATTTTGCATCAGTTTTATGGTGGGGAAATTGACTCTGCACAGAATAGAAACTTTGTTAAATCCTATGTCAATGGAATTGCATCATCGAATGAGCGAGGTAGCTTATTAGGTGCAGATGGTGTTTTGACCCAAAAAGGTTTACGTCGTATTCAAGCATCCTTGGTTGCACGTGCCTATGGTGATCAAACTTTGATTTCTGATTTGTTTGAAAGTTCTGACAGTAATATTAAGGCGATTGGTGGTGTCTTAATGGATGTTTCAGGGTTCTGGGCAAATATGCTTGAAATGGTTGATCAGGGTGTCATTTCAAAAGATGTAGATATTACGGCCAACTTATTGGAAGCTGTAAATCTTATTAAAAAGGCACGTAGAGAAGGTCGATCTGTTTTTGATTTAATGAATCAAAGTGATATTTTTTCAGGTGAAATTGATCAAGTTACACAAGACTTTCTAAGAATCTTTTACTCAGGTGATAAACTGACTCGTGCAAGAAGCCGTGAGAAAGTTGCCACTGCACTTAAATACTATATTGATAATGCACTTTCCACTAAATCAGGTGTCAACTTGTTTGGTGAGAATGACCCTACTGGCGCAGAAATTTTAAGGACTACACATGAACAAGTCAGACGACAAGAAACCGAAAAGCAACAAGACATCTTCACTAGCCCGCAACCTAATGAACCAGACACTGGCACAGTTGGCGGTGGACGATCAGGACGAGGAGCTATTGCAGGAAGTGAAACAGCGCAAGAACAATCAGAGCCTACAAAAGCCTTAAAGAAGACAGCTCCAACATCTGAAAAAGAAACGATTCAAGATTTTGGTGAAAAAATTGGTGGTGCTCGTAAAGATACTTCAGTGAAGACTGGCCCCAAAACCTCTGGCACTACTACAAAGGACAATCGTCCAACTTGGGCCAAGCGATTTGAGATTACTGAAATTGCTGCCTCAAGTAATCCAAATGAAGTTGGTAAATGGATTATCACGGATACAAGAAAAAAGGATTGGAAGGGGAATGCCAAGCAACTAGGCAAACAATTTTTTGATTCCCAAAAAGATGCTGAACTTGCACTACCAATTCTAGCTGTAGCTCAAAAGCATCGTGTGTGGGCTGCTGGAAAAGATAGCTTTTCTATCTATCGTGAAATTAGTGATCGGAAGCGCGTTAAAGTTGTCGAACAAGAATTTCAAACACGTGAAGATGCTATGAAATATATGGCAATCCATGCGATTGAAATTCTAGAAACCAATACAACTTTTGGGGAAATTGATCTTCCTCGACCTGAAAATACGGTAAGAAAAGGACTAGATCGCCGTAAAGGTGATGCTAAAGATGCCGATTTTATTCGTGTGTTTGGTTTCCGTGGTGTTGAATTTGGGAACTGGAATAATCAGGCAGAACGCCAAGAGCTATTAAATGATGCCTTTGATGGTCTCATGGACTTGGCTGAGATTTTAAATATCCCACCTGCAGCAATTAGCTTAAATGGGGAACTCGCTTTAGCGTTTGGTGCTAGAGGGCAAGGATTAAGTGGTGCAAAAGCGCACTATGAACCTGAACGTGCTGTGATTAACTTGACCAAATTGAATGGCGCAGGTTCATTAGCTCATGAATGGTGGCATGCACTAGATCACTATTTTGGTCGACAAGATGGCAAAGCCCCATCTGAATGGGTAACGAATGCGGATGGCAGTCGATCATTAAAGATTGCAAAACACTTTGAAGATATGAGCGTCACTTCTGGATTCTCTTATAAATCAAATGTTCGTGAAGATGTGCAAGAAGCCTATAAACAATTGGTACAGACAATTTTTAGAAAATCTGAAAACTATATTGAAGATACTGTTAAGGTTGAAAGCTTCGTTAGTTCTGCGAGAAACAACTTAAAAGATCAATTAGATAAGTTACGTGCTGATCTTAATCGTGAGCTTGATCCTAAATATTACAAGCGCTTTAACAAAGCTGCCTCAGCTGAACAGCTGGCTGAGTTTGATACGGTTGCTGAGTTATTGCTTACAGGTACGGCACTTACTACGGAAATACGTCACAACAATAATAAGAATAGTCGAAATATATTTAGTGGTGCACGTTGGTCTAATGATGCCCTAGATAAATTAAGTGTGATTTATAAATCTGTCCGTGGTAGATCAGGGTTTAATGCTGAACAAAAGGGTGTACTAGACCGATTACGTCAATACATGAATACCTATGCCCAACGCCTCAAACTATTGGCAGAAGCTCAAAATGGTACAGAGAAAGCGAAAATGATACCAACGGATTTTGCTATGAACGCAAAAGAGTTAGATCAGGGACGCGGTACAGATTATTGGATTACTACTCCTGAAATGACAGCACGTGCATTCCAAGGGTATGTAGAAGATAAAATTTCTCAAAATAGTGGCTACAGTCCGTTTCTGAATTTTGGCCCTGAGAGTGCTGCGATTTTTACCCCATGGGGTTTTAAGCGACCATTTCCTACTGGTACAGAACGAAAAGCAATCAATGCAAAGTTTTCTGATTTGGTTGATACACTAAAAACAGAAGAAACAGAAACAGGGATTAAACTTTATAGTCGTGACAAATTAAAACCTGATAACGAGCGTAGAGGTGCTTCACCATTAGACACGACCTTTACTCCCTTATCCGTTGTCAGTGCTACTCGTAGAGTCCTTTCTATTCTTCAACATCTCAAAATGTCCGCTACACAAGATGCGTCTTCTAGGGGGCGTATCAATGTCAGTCTTAATAATAGGATCGGGGTCAACAAAGTCGGGAATGTGAATTCCAATGGGTTTAGTGTTCAGGTTATTTCTAGTTTTAGCGATCTTCCGAAAGTCATACAAAATGATGCAACCTACAAAGATGAAAATGGCAAAACCCAAAATTATGATGTAAGCGGTGTTTGGCATGATGGCACGCTCTATGTGGTTGCTGATCAGGTTTATGGGGATAGCAATAAACAGCTTACTACATTTGATGCTTATGAGGAATTATTAACCCATGAAATTGTTGGGCATTTTGGTGTTCAAAAGCTATTTGGAAATGAGTATAAGACCAAATTTCAACAACTATTTAATGCTCTGGGTAAGCTTGAGGGTATTCGTAAAATAGCAAAAGATAATGGCGTGGATATGCAGCAATTTGAAAGTGCATATATTGAACCATACACTCAAGGTGTTAAAGATGAAATTTATACCGAATCAGATGTTCAGCAAGCTTTGGTTTCTGAGCTATTTGCCTTTATCGCTCAAAATGCCAAGTCACGTCCTTTTGTGCGTCAAAAGCTAAAAGAAGTTATTGGATATATTCGTCAGTGGTTCCGTGATCGTGGCTTTGATAAATTCCTTTCACGTTACAATGATGCCGATTTGATGATGTTTTTGTCAGAAGCTCGTAAGGCTGTAGTTGATCGAAGCTATTTTGGTAAATATAAAAATCAAGAATTTTCATCTAAGAACAATTCTGATACTCCACTTTATAGCCGTCGCACTAAAAGTAATTCAGGTTCTACAACTCAACAAGTACGAGACGTGTTGATTGATCGTTTTGGTAAAGAGACCATTGATGAGCTTGAACGACAAGGTAAGCTTGAGATTATTCAGGATTATCAGGTTGAAGGTGTTGAGGGCTTCTATTACAACGGTAAAGCGGTACTCGTTGCATCGAATCTGACTGCTGAAAGCACAGTGCCAACATTCTTACATGAGTTGGGTGGTCATGCAGGTTTTCAGAATATGATGACTCAAAAGCAATATAATGAATTGATGAATCAATTTAATAAATTGGTTGAGCAGGGTAATCCTGTTGCTTTAGCTGCAAAGATGCTTGCAGAACGTGAACAAGGCTCTGAACGTCAGCAGCTTGAATATTTACCATATTTATTAACCCTTTCATCTACTATGCAACAACGTAATGTGATTCAACGGAATGCACTGCAAAAGTTGATTAACAATATTGTTTCGTATGTAAAAGCATGGGTATTTGATAATTTTGGTATCAATCTTAATTTGAATCCTGATGATATGCTTGCATTATCAGAGCGTATGATTGGGCAAATTAAACATCAATCATCATTGGATTTAATTCGTCAAAAATATCATGGTACAAATCAATGGATGACAGCACCAAACGGTGCAAAGACACATCTTTCAGAACAACAATGGTTACAAGTCCGGACACCAGAATTTAAGAAATGGTTTGGCGATTGGGAAAATGATGCAGCAAATGCTTCACAGGTATTAGATGAAAATGGGGAGCCTAAGGTTGTTTATCATGGTACTGCCACCGAGTTTAATGAATTTAAGCAGGGTCATGGCTTATTGGGAGATGGTATTTACTTAACTGATAGCTTTGATACAGCAGACGTATATGCCAATATCCGTGGGGAAAATGGCTTTGTTCTTCCATTGTTTGTAAACATTCGGAATGCGTTCAAAACTACAGGTAATGTTTCACGTGATGAATTTGTAGAAGCGACAACTTCTGGGAAATATCAGGGAATTGTTCATCAGTTTGAAAATCAAGAATATATTGTTGCGTTAGAGCCTAATCAAGTAAAAATGGCTGAGGGGAATACAGGCACATTTAATAGTGAAAGTTCAGATATTAGATTTAGTCGAAGTTCTAACTATGATGATATTACCAAACGTATCGCTAATGGGTTTAAAAATTTACCCAAAATAGGTGACTGGATTAATAAAAAAGGTGTCGATTGGTTGAAAATCGGATTAGGCTTATTGAGTCGTCGGCATTTAACGGAGGTTTACGGAAAACTACTTCCACCACTAAACAAATATAATGAACTAGCTGCTCAAATGGATGCTGATAAAAATGATATAGCTGCTAATGCAGATAATATTGTGCGTGAGTGGTCTAAATTAAAGGATGAAGAAGCTTTAGCAAATGTAATGCATGATGCAACTTTAGCTCAAATTGACCCTGCTAAACCATACCAACAGGGGGATAACAAAGTTAAATATCAGCAATTGATTCATGCCTATAATAATTTATCTCCTGAAGCTCAAGCAATGTATAAAAAAGCCAGGAATGCCTATAGTGGGCATTATGCCAAAGTTCGTGAAGCGATTAGAGAACGCATTTTGCGATCAGCTTTAAGCAGCCAGAAAAAAGCTGATTTGCTAAAAAATATCGAGGGTTCTTTTGGTCAAATTAAAGGTGTCTATTTTCCTTTAGCTCGTTTTGGTAAATACGTGGTGGTACTGCGAAACCAAAATGGTGAGGCTGAGGTTGTTAGTCGTGCTGAAACTAAAAATGAAGCTGAATCGGTTCGTGCAGAGTTAATAAAAAAATATCCACAATATAAGGCTGATGACGTAAAAAAAGATGCGGAGTTCAATGCAAGTCGTGACAGCGTTGGTCGTGGATTCATGTCTGATCTTTTTGATGAAGTTGGAAACCTAGGTTTAGATAAAAACGCTCAAGCGGATTTTGAAGATACTTTAAGTCAACTATATCTATCATCTATGCCTGATTTATCCTGGGCAAAACATGGTATCCATCGAAAGGGTACTGCTGGATTCAGTCAGGATGCTCGTCGTGCATTTGCTCAACATATGTTTAGTGGTGCAAATTATTTAGGAAAATTGCGTTATGGGGATCAGTTAGCTCAACAAATTGATGATATGAAAAAGTATTCTAATGAGCAATTTAACAAGGGTATTGGTTATGACCAGAATTCTGCTAGTGATGTCATTGATGAAATGGAAAAAAGACATGAGCTTTTAATGAATCCTAAAGGGAATCCATTATCAAGTTTTCTCACAAGTGTTGGTTTCATGTATTACATGGGTTTATCTCCTGCTGCAGCTATGGTCAACCTATCTCAGACAGCGTTGATCGCTTATCCTCTTATGGGGGCAAAATGGAACTATGACAAAGCAGGAAAAGAACTCCTTAAAGCATCTAAGGATTTCGCTAAAGGTGTTGAATTCAATGTACCTGATTTTTCAAGCCTAGAAAGTTTCAAAAATAGTATTGGTGATGTTTATAGTCCAAATATTGATAAAGTGATAAAAGGGCTTGAGCTAGATGCTTACAATGAAGCCGTAAAGCGTGGTGTTATTGATGTTACACAAGCACATGACTTAGCAGGTATTGCTCAAGGGGAAGACAGTAAAGTAATGTGGTATTTCCGACCAGCAATGCGTTTGGCAAGTGGCATGTTTCATCATGCAGAGCGTTTTAACCGTGAAGTAACTTTTATTGCAGCCTATCGTCTTGCTAGTCAAGCTGGGGCTACTCAAACAGAAGCATTTGAACAAGCTATGGATATGGTTTATAGAGGGCATTTTGACTATTCGAGTGGTAACAGAGCACGTTATATGCAAGGTAATGTTGCAAAAGTTCTTTTACTGTTTAAACAATATGCTCAGAATATGATTTATACCTTGGTGCGTAATGCTCACCAGTCAATTTATGCACTTGACCCTAAAGATCAAAAAGAAGCTCGACGTGCTTTGGCTGGTATTTTAGGTATGCATGCTTTAGCTGCTGGTGCGATTGGTTTACCAATTACAGGTATGTTGGCGACAGCATCCTTATTGATTGCCAAGAAAAGCAAACTTGGAGCAGTTGCATTTGGTGTAGCAGCATTGGCTGCACTCGCATCAGGTGGTGATGACGATGATCCCTATGAATTAGAAATTGTAATTCGAAATTGGTTGGCAGATATTCATCCTAAATTTGCTGATTTAGTATTTGGTGGTGTGCCTCGTGCATTCAGCCCAGTGGATTTATCAGGTCGAGTTGGTCTAAACAACTTAATTTTTCCTGATGTTCAAGATGGGCTTGAAGGTGCTGATTGGGCTAAAGCAATGCAATCGGCATTACTGGGACCTGTAGTAGGAATTGGAACAAATATTGCAAAAGGCTTTCAGGAAATCAATGATGGTGATTATGGTCGTGGTATAGAAACCATGTTACCAGTGGTACTAAAGAATGCAATGAAATCTATGCGTTTTGCAAATGAGGGTGTATTAACTAAAAATAAGGATGTGATTCATAATGAAGAAGTGACAGCGGTTGAGTTGTTTTCTCAAGCTATTGGTTTTTCTCCTTCCGATATTAAGACTTCAATGGAGGGGAGTTCAGCAATTTATAAATATAAAACCAAACTTTCAAAACATCGCAGCGAATTAATGCATAATTGGGTTGTTGCTAGGCAGAATGATGATAGTGATGGAATGGATAAGGCATGGGCTGAAATTTTAAAATTTAATGAAAATGTCAGTGAGAAAAATCCAAAAATGCGGATTAATCGCATGAACCTTATGCAAAGCTATAAAGCTACTGAGCGTAAAGCAAAAGAAACTGGTGATGGAGGTGTATACCTTACTAAACGGCAGAAAGGTGCTGAGGAGCAAGGTGGGTTTGCTTTCGATCGTTAATTCAGTTGGATTAAAAAAGCCGACATTAAGTCGGCTTTTTCGTTGTAATTTATATATAAGTATTTGTTTAAAAAAAAGTTGCAGGATCTTTAAATTGCATCCACGATTGGATACAAAAACGGTCAGTACTTGAGCAGGATTGTTCATCAAACTCCTCAAGCGTGATTACTGTACAGTACTTTCCTGATGGTATTTTTAGATTTTTTTCATCTTTAGAAACAATATTCTCTACATTATAATTAACTTTAAGTTGGTTCGTAGAAGCTGAGCCATCGCCATTGAAGTTAGGAAAATACTCTCCTATAACGTAGCCATTCAAACTAGATCCTGAATAAGATTCAGACACAGCATACAAACGAATACGCAATGAACCTGAATATGAATCATTTTGCAAATTTGAATCTGCGTATTTAACTCCCCATGTTACTTGGGTTTTTACTGGATTGTTGTCAGATAGTTTGTAACTTATAGGTCCATAAAACTCCAGCCCTTTGGGTGATGAGCCTGAGTTTTCTCCACAAGTTAATGAAGAAGATGAAGGGGTAATTATTCCATTTTTCCAATCTATTTCATTTACTTGGTTAGCTTTTTGCTGTTGAGGGTTGTTTTCAGGAATAAGTAGAATTAAGAAAATACAAACAATAAAAACACTAAAGCCAATTAATAATGGAGCACCCCATGATTTTCTTGTATAACGATCACCAAATTTCTCTTTAACATATTTTGCTTGTTTCTTACCGATTGAAAAGTACCATGCCACCAAGACAAAAAAACCAAGTCCTAAAATAGATAAAATTATTGATGAAATAAACCAAGTTTTAGAGGATTTAGCTTTATCATTATCACCCAACGCTTCCCAATTTTTCATGTGGAGATATGCCCCAAAAGCTGGGCTGAACAACAAACTCCAGTTCGCAGCAGCATTAGGATTCCACAATTCCATTTGTTGCTGTCTTGGTGATAATGATTCTTTTTGAATTTTTTGTGAAAATTGAGTATTTTGATTTTCTAATTTATTGCCACAATTACTACAAAATCTCGCACTATCTACATTCTGTTGTCCGCATTGATTGCAAAACATATCCCCACCAAAACTTTAATAATTATCTGAAATCACGATAGTTTAATTTTACAGCAGTATCAACCCCCTGTAAGGTTCGCTAAATAACCGCCTTTAAATAAAACTCTACGAAATAAAGTAGAGTTTTATTTCGGGGCAAGTTATGCAAGAAAACACAATTCCATGGATCATCAAAGTTGTGCCTGCCGTAGTGGGGGCTATTCTTGCCCTGGTATTAAGTGGTGACATTGATAAAAACGGAAAAATTCAAGTTTCTTTGGGTGTTATAGGCAAGTTTTTATTCAGCGTTTCAGTCAGCCTTTATGGCGGTTCAGCATTTATTGAGTATTACGAATTATCCAAATATTCTCACATGGCTCAAGGCTTTGTGATGCTTATGTTTGCAGTTTTTGGATTATTAGGGATTGGCATTCTTTATCAATCGATTGCCCTCATGAAAGGCAAACCCTTACCTGAAGTCATCTTTGAGATTAAGTCTGCATTTGCTGCGATTTGGGGAAGTCGGAAGGGAGGATCAGGCGATGAGTAATCAAAGCCCAGAATTATCCTGGATGCAAGAAGCTTATAAACACAATGGTTTAAAAGAAAATACCAGTAAAACGCAACATAACCCAACAGTTCTGAATTGGCTAAAAGAGCTAAAGGCATGGTGGTCAGAAGATGAGACTCCATGGTGTGGTGTATTCGTTGCTATTTGTTTAAAGCGTGCTGGTATTGAATATCCTCCTACATTCTATCGTGCACTGGCATATCGTAACGATAAGAAAAAATTAGCCAAGCCGGCCTATGGTTGTATTGCTACCAAAACTCGACAAGGCGGTGGTCATGTATTTTTTGTAGTCGGCAAAACATCATCTGGAAAAATTGTAGGTTATGGGGGGAATCAAAATAACTCGGTGAGCTATGCACTATTCGACCCATCCGATCTTGAATACTACTGGTATGGCAAAACCAATGCACCGGCAGCATTACGTTATAACTTGCCATTAATTAAAAACGTTTCAGCAACGAAGGTGACAGAAGCATGAATGTAATTGATGCATTTCTTGCTCCATTTTATAAATGGATCATCCTAGCCTTACTGGTCTTTATTTTAGGTTATGCCTGGTATGCCAATGGTCTTGCTGGTGATTTACGTACAGCACAAAGCGACTGCGATGCACGTGTAGAAAAAGAACTTAAACCGTATAAAGATGCTGAAAAGGCGGCTCAAGCCAATGCAAGTAAAGTGAGTGAAGAATATGAAGAAGCAAAACAAGCTGAGCGTGTGCGCACAGAGATTATTAATACTCAAGTCGAAAAAATCATTGAGCGTCCTGTGTATAGTGACGTGTGCTTTGATGCTGATGGCGTGTCAGTGGCAAACGAAGCCGCAACCACAACCACTACAGATTCCAGCTAATTTAAAGCAGGAGTGTCCTGAATTAAGAAAACTTGAATCAGGCACCGGGGCAGAAGTACTACGTGTGATGGTCGATGATCGACGTAAATATGTAGAATGTGCTCAAGGTAAAAAGGCATTGATTGATGCTGTAGAAAAGCCATCGAAATGATGGCTTTTTGATTATTTGGAATAAGACGTATCACAAGTTTGAACTATCCGGAAATTCCGGATAGTTCAAGAGTAACATCAATGTTACTTAGTCAAGTTTAAATCAAGCAAATCATAAGTTTAAATATCTGAAAAAATGTCAAAGCATTTCATTTGTTTATCAAAAACTTAAATCTTAAATAAGTTGAATTGTGCTAATCATTATGTCGAACTAAGAAAGATTTCTTCTTAGTTAAGCAAGCAACAATCAAGCATTTCGATATATTGCTCGACATGGTACCTTTATTTGTGAGGGCACCATCAGCATATTTTAATTATGGTGAGATAGGCTTTATTTAATTCGATCTAAATAACGACTATATGTGATCCATTTACACTTTTCACATTGCCACTGACTACGAACATCTAGGCAATTGATCTGATCATCATGAATAGTTCGAATCAATTTGTAATCATGCTTGCAAAAAATAGATCTAATAATTTTCTTAATCATATCCCACCACTTTTTAACTGAACTCTTTAAACCCAACTCACATCCCATACCTATATACAGCAACGGTGCAGAGTGGAATTAAGTAAGGTATACAGCTTTCCCCAATATAAAAAAAAGCCCACTACAGGAAAGACAGCGTGGGCTTATAAACAATAGCCATGGAGTAGGCAATTGAGAAACTACAGCTAGTTTCTGTTGGCTATTTTGTACACTATTCAAATAATATTCAGTGGCGGAATATACCAAAAATTAAAATAATGCTAATCAAATCAAATTATTAGCTTATCTTAATTTATACTTTATTAAATATTAAAAGCCTTCAATGAATGGATTTTAGTGTTGAGTTAATTCAATCACCAATAGTACCAAGTACTGGAATCATTTTAGGTCCGGCTAAACGTGCTTTGCTCACAATCTCAACTAACTCATCATAAGTTAAATTGAATGAGTCCTCGCTATCAAAAATATAAACAACATTTTTATCTTTTAGTTCATCTGGCGTTTCAGGAACAAAACGCGCGGGGATTAATTGCTGTGTTAACTGTTGATCAGTCAATGTTGGAATGTTTTTAATGTTTCCGTCGAATTTTTGCATGAGTTATAGGTCTCTATTTACGAATCAGTTTAGTCTGATCAAAATTACAATATTTAGTGATATCAAACCATGTTTTCATACTAGTTTCCCACTTATAGACTCGATCATTTTCCAGTTTTAAAACATCCAGTCCATTCAGGTTAAAGTGAGTCGTATCTGCAGGTAGTTGATCCCAGCTCATACTGGCATTTTCAGTAAACCAGTTTTCCCACTGATTCTGAATATACGGAACAACAAAATTTTGCTGCACATCGTTCCAGGCAAATATATTTTGAACACTAGATTTCTCTTTATACATATCAATTACGCTTTTAGTTGGCCTAAATGACTTTATGAACTGGTCTAAAAGTTCCTTAACAAAGGCATATTCAGTATTGATGATATCTGGTGTTTCTACTTGTGCTAATGATAGTTCTGCTTCGGCAATATCTTCTGCAGCAACATATCGTTGTTTTAAAGCAAACTGTGAATAGTTATCATCGTATTGCTGTTGAGCAAATTTAATAGCAGCAGGGTAGTCCAATCGCGCTCCGCGTTTTCGTAGGTTCACGTAGCGTTTAAGACTATTCCAGGAGCTATGTAATGTGATGGTCTGTAATTGTGGAATAGTCAGTCCATCTTCGGCGTAACGTGTTGCAGCTTCATGGCGTAAATCATGGAAGCGTAAATCCTGGATACCCAAAATTTTGCATGCTCTCCGGAAATAGTCAGAAACAGTTTGAACATTTACAGGCAGTAGCAATTTTTCGCTGTAACCAAGTTCCAGCATTCGTCTACGTGTATTAGGTTCTAATAATTCATTAATCATTAACAGTGCATTAGGCTCAAGGTGTGCAAATTTATGATTACCTTTTGAACCGTCTGGATTCTTAACGTCGCGTATTTTCCACTGGTTATTTTTTTTATCAAAATCATCAAGGCGCATTTCACATAGCTCGCCTTCACGTCTACCGGTATAGATGGCCAGCCACATCACCAGGTGCATTGGTACCGCATTACGTACACGTTTCCATCCCTTATAAAAATGATTGGTGAGCAATTGAAGTTCTTCAGATGTGACTAAACGATCACGCTCTTTTGACTTGGTGACAATACGTGCCTTTTTTAAGCCAATCAGAGCCTGAGATATTTCATTTTTGGTATTCGCTACATTTTCGCCCCAAACCAATTCTGCATGGTTAAGTATGCTTGAAATGTGGGATAGGTCTTTCAATACAGTAGATGGGCTTACGCCATCTTTCATTTGCATTGGGTCACCTTTTCTACGTTCTAACGCAAAAGATGAAAAATCTTGACGTGAAAGGGTATAAGCGTCCTTTTGTGTAATATCATACGCACAGATATTATTCAGTGCAGAAACCTTGGTATCAGCAAATTCATCGCCAATTTCTTCAATGTATTGCTTAATGAATTGTTCCAGCGTTTTTGAGACAGTCTTTGCTTCTGGATCCAGCATAGTTGGATTGACGAGTATTTCAGCCTCAATACGTTTGATCCATTCTTTGGCTTGGGATTCTTTGGGAAATGTTCTTGTTTTGATGAATGGCGGTAAGCCTTTACGGTTTATTCGTATTTGTGCCCGGTAACGCGACTTTCCGTCTGCTGTTTTTCGTTCTGCAATTGTGCCCATGATTTACGCCAAGATATTAATTACGCCATAGGGCGGATTATGGCGTAAAATAGGCGCAAAGAATAGTTTAGATTGTTGAAGAATGTTTGAAATTGTTTGAGAATATGGGAAATGAAAAATTGAGTAAAAACAAAGTAATTGAAGAATTGTTTGATAAATCAAAGCATTCCCCTATTTTTGTCGCGCCGATGGCAGGTGTTACGGATCGTCCTTTCCGGACGTTGTGTAAATATTTTGGTGCAGGCCATGCCGTCAGTGAAATGATGACTTCGGACCAGACCTTACGTATGAGCAAGAAAAGTCTGTACCGTGCCAATTTTGACGGCGAACTGGCGCCTATCTCTGCGCAGATTGCCGGTTCTGAACCCGGCGAGCTGGCAGAAGCGGCACGCTATCAGGTGGCGAATGGTGCACAAATTGTCGATATCAATATGGGATGCCCGGCCAAAAAAGTCTGTAATAAATTAGCAGGTTCTGCATTATTAAAAGATGAAGATCTGGTGGCACGAATTCTAGATACGGTAGTTGCGGCAGTCGATGTGCCTGTGACTTTAAAAACCCGTTTAGGATATCTAAATGGGCATGAAAATATCCTGCGGGTTGCCAAGCGTGCTGAAGAAGCCGGGATTGCTGCATTGGCACTGCATGGCCGTACCCGTGAAGATATGTACTTGAATACAGCACGTTATTCTTTGATTAAAGAAGTCAAAGAAATGTTGAATATTCCTATTATCGCCAATGGTGATATAGACAGTCCTGAAAAAGCCAAATATGTGCTCGATTATACGGGTGCGGATGCTGTGATGATTGGACGTGCAGCACAAGGTCGTCCCTGGATTTTCCGTGAAATAGCACATTATTTAAAAACAGGTGAACAGCTGGCTGCACCCAGTATTGCTGAAGTGAAAGATGTGTTATTGGGACATTTATCTGAACTTTATGATTTCTATGGTGAATACTCAGGTTGCCGTATTTCTCGTAAACATATTGCCTGGTATACCAAAGGTTTACGTTCAAGCAATGAATTCCGCCAGAATATGTATAAGGTTGAAAGCACGGCCGAGCAGTTTAATGTCGTAGAAGATTATTTTAACCAGCTTCTTGCTCAGGGGGAAATTATGAGTGATGTGCAGGTGGAGCAGGTTAACCTGCTTGAAACCAAATAGCCTTTTATTCGTTTTCTATTCCATGTTTCAAATAGGTCACTGCTCTTTATTTTTAGGACTTACGCACTATTACTTATAGATTCTCTGTGGTAGCAGATGATTTTTATCGAGAATAAAGTCATCAATGAAGTTTTTGATAATTGGTCTAAATAATTTCTTCTGCCAACGATATATATTTTC
>NZ_VOYP01000049.1:0-19111 GCF_013420235.1 Acinetobacter sp. YH01022
TGAAAACATTTAGAATATTAAGTGAACGCTATCGAAATAGACGGAAAAGATTCGGTTTACGCATTAACTTAATCGCTGCACTGGTAAACCGGATAAATTTTCAATAATGACTTTCGCAAGAGATCTATTGAGTAGGATTCTATTACAGTAGAAGACTGAAGATATTCAAAAATTTTAAAGACAAAACTGCACAATATTTTGGAGTATGCTCGCATACGATAAAAAATGGAAAAATTGACCAAGACCAGATTTGGAACTTGACTATAATGATTTACAGGCTCTACATGCTCCGAGTCAGTCATCATTCGGCTGACCCGGACTAATCAAGTCAGCTTATTCTTTATAAGTCTGCGTACTGTAGCGTTCAATAGCTAAGCGTTTCAACACTTTTTCATTTTTTGCATAATCCAAGAAGGCTTCAGCATAATCCAGTCCCACCTCTACACGTCGTTCACCGGTGATATTTTTAAAACTGCTATAAAAATCTTGACCATCTGCCAGAAAATTAATGGTAATCACCTGATAGGTCTGGTCTGGATTTAAAGCTTCATAAATTCCTTGTGCATTGTGAACTTTTAAGTTGGATATCCGTTGACCTTTGGTTTTGGATAAATCTACATCCCACTGCAGTCCACCCGCGTAGGGATAACTACCGGTATTGTTATTTACGACTGCATCCATCGCATCTTCAAGTACATTTTTAATTTCTAGCCCAGTCGCCTTCAATTGCACCAATGTGTTTTTAAATGGCAATACCGTATAAATTTTCTCTACAGAAATATCACCTTGGGGAATATCCACCCTGACACCACCGCCATTTTGGATCGAGATATCGGCATTAAAATACTTTTTACCTTGTTGCAAAAATGCTTCAGCCACGAGTTGTTGCACATCACCACCATGTTGGTTGGTAAAATCTGATTTATTACAGATGTCCCCTAAAGTGGAACGTGATGTATCTTTTGTCGTTCCGGGTACACGACGCAGGCATAGATTTTCTTGGGCATTCGCAACAATTTCCTTGCCCAATAAATTTTTAGCAACTTTATACGGTTCCAGGATAGCTAAAGCTGCAGTATTAGGTTGAACAATACGCAAGCTGTTACTGCTTTCAATATCTTTTTTAATCACATCTAATTCAGTAGTATTCAGGGCTGGAGCATCTTTAGCACTGCGCTTAAAATCATCTCCAATTAATACATTTGCTTTGCCGGTACATGCTTGCACTTTTCCGTTGGCATCAAAATTTACTTTTAATTGACCAACCACATAGGCATATTGCCATGCTTGTACAACACAAACCTGTTCACCATCTTTATTTTTTAGGGTTGTTGGGTAGTTGCCATCTGGACTCATTCCATAGTTTTTCAGCTTTGCATCTGCCAGCAAGGTATGTGAATCACCACCCACAATGACATCAACACCAGACAATTGTGCAGCCAGTGCTTTATCCATGCCATAGCCTAAATGAGACTGTATAATAATTTTGTTGATACCTTGCTGCTTGAGCTGATCAATATAGTTTTGTGCAGTGGTTAATTCATCTTTAAAAATGGTATCTGCATTCGGACGAGAGGCATTCTTGGTTTTATCAGCAATCGTTAGACCGATTAAGCCAATTTTTTGCCCTTCTTTGTCCATAATGGTATAAGGTTTTACCAGATCAGTCTGGTAGAGTGCTGAGGTTTTTCCAAACTCGACATTGGCACTTAAAACTTGTGTTTTATTTTTACAGCGACCTTTATTATTCAAGAAACCAATAAATTTTTTTAAGCCTTCATCGGTATTATCAAATTCATGATTGCCTAATGTTAACGTATCGAAGCATACCGTATTCATGAGATCTGCTTCGGCTTCACCTTCTTTTAAAGTAAAGTACAAATCGCCAGTGATGGCATCTCCTGAATGAATTTTTATCGGGTTTTTCTCCGTACTGGCTAGGCTATTCATCAGTGCCGCAACTCGTGCAAATCCGCCATTTGAAACCTGGATTGGCTCGCGATTACCTACAGAGGTTTCCAGCAGTAATTTGGTACTTTCTTCATCCAAATGTGAATGGCTGTCGTTAATATGCAATACATTTACTTCCAGCGGTTCAGATTGAATGATAGGCGTTATACTGGTACTGTCTTTAGTATCATTATTACACCCTGCTAAAAATATACTGGAAACGAATAGACTGCATGTGATACTTGAATATTGAATGCTTCTATTTTTAAAGGTCATAGCCATACCATTTTGATCATAATTTAATCATAAATAATGTGGGACTATTGTTTAAAATTCATGAATTTAGCTATTTTCCGCACAATAAAATAAGGAGAAATTTTATATTTCTCCTTATCGATTAAATCAACAAAAAAATTCTAAAGATCCTAGCATAGAGCTATTATCGAAACCTATCATTTAAGAATGTCTTGATGTGCTCAGCAATTCAGCCATCCGCTATATGTCTTCAGTTTTTTAAATTGATACTTTATTCAATCAACTCAATTTACGTCTGCGTAGAGTGGAAACTAAAACAAGCCCGGCTAATGCAAAAATTGACCATACTCCCATGCTGCCACCACTTATTTCAGTGCTATCAGGAGTGTTTGCTACATTCTCATTGAGGTCCATATCGACAATCACAGGATCATGATCGGAAGAACGGAATGCATTATCGCTATAGAATGCTGTGATTTGCTCTTGTGTTTTATATTCTTCATTATAATCTAAAGCTGTCGGCTCATCCGCATTGATGTGCCATGCAAAAGCACGCTTCACCCTTGGGTATAAGTTCGCATCGGCAATGGCATGATCTAAGTTTCCTGAACCGCCATTGCCATTAGTATCACTGGCTACGCCAAAAATATAACTATAGGCTGCTTTACCCTGACCAATTTTTTCATCATTTAGCAAAACCTTATAATTGGCTTTTTCAAATGCCAATATTGGGTCTTCTTTAGCGTAACTATTCATGTCACCGACCAGTAAATAATTGGGGTTATTCACTTTGGTCGGATTCGTTGCAATCCACTGCATCAATTTTTGTACTGCTGTTAAACGTGTCGCGTTCCAACAGCCCTGTCCATCACCTTGATCAGCATCTAACGAAGTTTTATCATCAGGACAACTGCCTTTAGATTTCAAATGATTCGGTATAATCGTAAAAATTTTCCCGCCAGATAAAGACTGGAAGCTTTGTGCCATCGTTACCCGGTTCTTTTGAGTCTGATCATCATAGACCGCGGGTTCTCCCACGGTTTTAACGCGCTTACTGTTATAAATAATAGCCACAGCAATTGCATCTGTACCCAGTTTGGTCATCTTCGGTGGAATGATATATTTCCAATCGGCACCTAAAGCTTTGCTGAGGTAAGCGACTGCACTTTTCTCATCATAGCCATTGTTTGCAATTTCCATTAATCCATAAACATCTGCATCAATCGCTTTCAAAGCAGTCACGATTTTCTGATGCTGTTTGTTAAACTCGGATTGTGAGGTTGCACCGCGTTCCGTAGGAAAACCTTGGGTGGTACCATTATCATAATTCAATACATTAAAAGCAGCGGCACGAATTTGTCTGGACTCTTTTGCGGGTACTGTTGTTCTTAAATTTGAGTCTTTAATGATTTCAGGCTGTGTTTTATTTAAAATAGGTTGAATACGCCATGTATTAAAGCGATATTCCAGAATCCCTTCAACATTTTTCAACTGATAGCCACTTCTTAAAGTGTTTAATGCATTAAAGTTTTGCGGCAGCCATGGGGTTCTATTTTGATTGTTATAACCATCATCCAGGATAATTTTTGACAATAAATTTTGTTTGGCCAAATTGACGGCTTCAAGTGATTTTGCTGGATATAAATTGGTTGGAATATATAAGCGCCCCAAGCTTAAGGATAGCTCACCATATCGCCCATAATTATAATTTTCACTAATGGTTAAAGTCTGCGGTATTTTGACCAGCATCCCTTGATATCGTTTAGGGCTATGACCTTCTGCATCCGTCAAACTTGAGAAGGGCAATTGTAAAGGAGTGGCGCTAACCAGATTTTCAGCTTGTTGATTACAGGTTTGAATATTACTGCTGAGTTGATCGATCTGTAGCTGGTTCTGATAAGAAGTAAGACGACCTTTAAAAATAACCTCTTCACCTACTTTTCCACCAGTCACTGTACTACTTGTGGGTAAATATACAAAAATGGCGTTGCTTAAGCCAAGTTTAGCTTTACTGTCTGGGGATTGAATATAAAACCCGGAAAAACCATTTTGGTAACGATAATCAGCAGTGATGACTCCACGAACGATATATTGCTGATTGAGTGCAGCGGTTTGTAAGTCTGCAATTGGCGTATCGGCCGTACTGCAACTGATTTCAGCCAAGGTAGATTCAGTATTGACTGCACCTAAGTAACTGTTGAATGCATTTCGTTCAGACCATTTAGACCATTGGCTTTCTAACTCAAATGCTGCTGCAGGATCGATCGAAGTGACATTATTTGAAGTTTTAGTACGTGACAAACTATTTTGATAACTACTAAAACTGACTCCCCAACCAGTGCCTGGATCTTCCCCCACTCGACCAAAACGATCTATTGGCGTACCTTTATACAGCAGGACAAGTGCATCATCCCCATTAAAAGAAAGTCCTGCAACCTGATCAACTTTAGAACCAATTTCCGTCTGTAATTCTGAGCGACCAATAACGTATTTTGTTTTGCTTGCCAATGTACCTTGTAATGGAAAAGCTGCTGACTTAGTGGTTGATCCATTGCTAAATTGCTGAATTTCATAATCTGCTAAATTTACTGTACTACCATCAGGATTATAAATTTCTAATCCTTTACGGTTAGAGGAACCATCAATATATTGACTGAACATGAGTTGTGCATAACTTGGAAACGAACAGCCTAATAAAGCCAAGCTGAGACATAAGGTATGTGGTTTTAAAGTCTTCATATTTTTTAATGTTTGTTAAAATTTTGATTAGACTAATTTTTGTACATTACATCGTTATGAATGATTGATGACAGTTTTGCTAGAAAAATATAAGATGCTGTTTTAATTCAGTAAGTATCGGTTAAAGCACCTCCTAAATAATCGATACAATTAGCTTGATGTAAGTCCCCACATAGTATTTTTAAGTGGGGACTTAGTAAATGATCATAAATTTTTAGCAGCGATCCCTGTTGCTAAAAAGTGACTAACATACAGCACTCAGTTCAAAATCGGTTCGGGACATCTAGGCTTGAAAATCTTTATGCAACAAAGCTTCTCGCAATCAGAAATAATGTTTAAAGTCGCTCAATTGCTAATGCAACGCCCATTCCACCACCAATACATAAGGTCGCCAGTCCTTTTTTCTTTTCACTGCGTTGCATTTCATGTAACAGCGTGACCAGAATTCGACAGCCTGAGGCTCCAATTGGATGGCCTAAGGCAATAGCTCCACCGTTGACATTGACCTTTTCCATATTGAGGCCCAGTTCTTTCGACACTCCTAAAGCTTGTGCGGCAAAGGCTTCATTGGCTTCTACCAGATCAACCTCGTCCAAAGACCAGCTTGCTTTTTCTAATGTTTTTCTCACAGCATTTACCGGACCGAGTCCCATCACTTCCGGCTCAATACCCGACAGGCTATAGGCTTTAATTTTTGCTAGTGGCTGTAAACCAAGCTCTGCTGCTTTATCGGCACTCATCACCAATACGGCTGCTGCGCCATCATTAATCCCTGAGGCATTACCTGCAGTCACCGTTCCATCCTTTTTAAAGGCTGGACGCAGCTTAGCTAAACTTTGTTGATTCGTTTCGGGTTTGATATATTCATCACGATCAAAAACGAACGGATCACCTTTACGTTGTGGCACTTGCACTGGCACAATTTCTGCGTCAAATTTCCCTTCCACCTGTGCTTTAACTGCACGCTGCTGAGAAGATAGTGCCAAAGCATCCTGATCTTCACGGCTAATCGACAGTTTTTCCACAATATTCTCAGCAGTCATTCCCATGTGATACTGGTTATACACATCGGTCAGACCATCATAGACCATGCTATCCACCAATTGCGCATTGCCCATCTTCTGTCCGTTACGCATCTGGATAATATGGGCACTTTGTGACATCGACTCCTGCCCCCCTGCCACGACAATATCGGCTTCACCAGTGGCAATGGCCTGTGCGGCCAAATGAACAGCGCGCAGTCCAGAACCACACACCACATTCAAGGTCGAAGCGGGTACTGAAACCGGAATACCCGCTGCAATTGCCGCCTGACGTGCCGGATTTTGTCCCACACCTGCAGTCAACACATTCCCCATAATGACCTGATCTACCTGTTCTGGCTTTATTCCGGCAGCGTCTAATACCGCAGCAATCACTACCTTTCCTAACTGCGGTGCACTGACGCTAGCCAGGCCACCCAAAAAACTTCCAATCGCGGTACGTTTTGCGGCAACAATCACAACTTGTTTCATTTTATTTCCTATTTTTTAACACATGTCTTGCTTGATACTCCTGCCCCCATACGATTGGCCGGCAGTGAGAATACCTAAATGCTAAAACAGACTGACCTGTACATAACTGCCCGGTGCAGCTTCCTTGACAGGATAAGTTGCACTACCTAATGTACGCGCTGGAACCTGATCGCCGGTATAAGGTGCGATCCATTCATGCCAGCGTAACCACCAGGATTCTGGATGGAACTGGGCATCTGCCAGCCACTGTTTCGGGTTTTCATAAGGTATATTATTGGTATAACAGCCATACTTGTTGCGGTTTGGCGGATTGACAATGCCTGCCACATGTCCAGATTCGCCGAGGACCAACGTGCTTTCACCCGCCAGATAGGTAGATCCTTTAAAGCACGTATCCCATAGTGCAATATGATCTTGCTGTGTCGAGATAAAAAAGTTCGGTGTTTTCACTTTCGACAGGTTTAAACCCACACCATTGACCTTGATCTTATTCGGCTGAATCAGTTCGTTATTAAGGTACAGATTGCGTACCAGGAAATTGTGCACATGTGCGGCAATGTTGGTGCCATCACTATTCCAGTACAAAATATCAAAGTCAGACGGATGCTTGCCCTTCAGGTAATTTTCAATGTAATAGTTCCAGTACAGGGTATTTTCACGTAACAGACTAAAGGTCACCGCCAACATACGGCCATCAAAATAGCCCACCTGTTGATTCAAAGTTTCAATCCCTTGAATGACCGGCTCATTAATAAAAGCACCCAAACTGCCTGGATTGTCAAAGTCCAACATGGTTGCCAGATAGGTGGCACTCTTGACGTGATTCTTCAGACGTTTCGCCACATAGTACGCCTGCGTCGCAGCAAGCACCGCTCCACCGATACAATAGCCAATGGCATTGACCTCTTTTTCTCCGGTCATTTCCTCAATGACACGCATTGCCTCAACCGTACCGGAGGTAATCAGGTCCTCAAAGCGCATGTCCTTTTGTTCAGCTCCCGGATTACGCCAGGACATTAAAAATACCGTGTGCCCTTGCTGACGTAACCAGTTCACAAAAGAATTCTGCTCACGCAAATCCAGAATATAGTATTTATTAATAAAAGGCGGGATGAGCAAAATAGGCGTCTGATATACAGTTTCAGTGGTCGCTTCATACTGTAACAATTGAAAAACCGGATTTTCAAAGACCACCGCACCCGGCGTATAGGCCAGATCTTTTCCTAAACGGAACGAGTCATTATTGACCATGCGTACGGACAGATATTTACTGCTGTTCATGATATCGTCATGGAAAATTTCCATGCCACGCACCAGATTTTGCCCGTGTTCCTGTACCGTCTGATGAATCACTTCCGGATTGGTCCACAAGAAATTGCCGGGAGAAAAGGCATTCACCATTTGGCGGGTGAAAAAGTGGATACGCTGGCGGACTTTATCTGGGATGCCTTCGACCTCATCCAGCATTTCTTGTACCAATTGACTGAAATGCAGATAAGACTGGGTCAAGAGATCGTAATTGGGTTCTTGCCAAAGTGTATCCTTGAAACGGCGATCACCCGGCTCAGGTTTCACGAGAGGCTGAATATCCTTGTTCACACTGCGCAGCATGATATTTTGGTAAATCTGCATCTGACCGATCCACCATTTGCTCTGCATCTCGATCAAGCGTGCCGGATTTTTGGTTAATGCCTGAAAGAACAGGTTCATATCTTCACTGTTGACTTTGCTCAATGCATCATTGAGCGGATTATCACCATAGTAAAATTCTTGCACTTTCTTCCAGATTTCTTCATGGACATCGAAAAAACGCTGGACGTTCTGATTAAACTGAAAAAGATTCTGCTGCATTTGCACCACTCCGCATACTGGGTCATTCCTCACTTTCCTATCAGGAATGGAATCGAAAAACGGGGAAGTGATCTCCACTTCCCCGCTCGCTAGTCTTCAATCTTCATTAGGACTGTTAACCGTTATTTATTGTTCGGCATCGATTCGCTAACTAACTTGTCAAACTCGGCTTTAAATTCAGTGGCCAAGCTTGCCAGTTTTTGGCCATCATCAATCATTTGCTGGCTGAGTTTGCTCATGGTTTCCACTTGCTTCATGCCACAATTGATCATACTTTGCATGTCTTTGACTTCACTGTTGGCAAAGACTTGCGACAAGGTAATATCGGCATAATGACGTGCAGCATTGAGTTGTAAATTGGTCAGATCCGCAAAATTTTTTGCCACCAGACTGTTAAATTTTGCATAAGGTTCAAACATATTTTTGTACTGAGCATTCATGTTTGAAAAGATATCGCCATATAGCATGTGTATTACTCCATTGATTTATAGTACTTAAAATTTAGTTATTGTTAAAAAATAAATGAAAAAACTGGCTCAGTGAGCACAGGACTTATTGCATGTATAAACCGCCATTGATCGATAAGGTTTCACCCGTAATATAGGTGCCATACTCACCGACCAGATACATGACAGCCGCTGCAATTTCTTCAGGCTGGGCAAGACGCTGCAAAGGAATCTGGTCTTCAATACTTTTTACGACCTCTTCCCGCATGGCAGTCACCATCGGTGTTGCCGTATAGCCCGGGGCTACAACATTCACGCAAACATTGGAACGTGCACCTTCCTGAGCCAGAGCCTTGGTAAAACCGATCATGCCCGCTTTTGCGGCTGAATAATTCGCTTGACCAAACTGTCCTTTCAGACCATTGACCGAACTAATATTGACAATGCGTCCCTGCTTTTGCTCCAGCATTTTATTAAAGACTGGATGGGTCACGGTAAATAGTGTCTTTAAATTGGTATCGATTACCTGTGACCACTGTTCAAAGGACATTTTCTTAAATGTTGCATCGCGTGTGATGCCGGCATTATTCACCAACACATCTACGCGACCTTCAGCCTGTATCGCATCCTGGATCGCGCTCGTCGCATCAGCATGATGGGTCAGATCGGTTAAGACAAATCGGACATCTTCCTGTTGGAATCCCTCACTTTTTAACCACTGCTTTTCACGGTCTTCCTCTCGAGGCACAACCGTTGCAATCACTTTATAATTTGCCTTTACCAGCTGACGACAAATCTCACTACCAATACCACCGAGTGCCCCTGTCACAAATGCGACTTTTCTTTCGGATATATCTTTACCTTTAGCAAATCGAAAAAATGGTTGAGTGAATCCACAAAGATTCTTTGGAATCTGGACTTAAATTAACCCTTTCTATGTTAAGGCTCGATTACAGACGATCGATTTTTTATGAGCAAATGTAAATGGCTCTAGGTTTGAGTAACTGCAAAAAAGAAAAATTAAATAAATAATGCAAAAAAATCACTAAAAAGTATAAATAACATACGCTTAAATAATATATAAGGTATAATTTAACAAATCTGTAATGTAATTTCCGCAGACTGTTAAAGTTGAATAGAATTCAATTTTAGCCTTTTATTAATACAATAATTTTCTTATTTAATGTACTGAAAATCAGTTTGTCTCATTTAAGGGTTTTATGAATGTTTATTCAATTGATTTGAACCTTGTTATCTAATGATATAAGAGCCATAAATGACTGCTTTAAGTGTGCCTTCAAATTCTTCCATACATACATTAAAAACTTATATTAATCGGGACCTTTCCTTACTTGAATTTCATAAGCGAGTATTGGCACAGGCGAAAGATACTGAATATCCTTTACTTGAACGACTCAATTTTTTAATTATTTTTTCACGAAATCTAGATGAATTTTTTGAAATACGTGTCGCGAGTTTGATACAGCAATTTGAGCTGTCTAGCCATAATAAGACCCGTCCGGATAATTTATTCATCTCAGAAATACTGACGACGATTTCTAAGCTTGCACATGAGGCCGT
Source organism: Acinetobacter sp. YH01022 (assembly GCF_013420235.1). Classification (NCBI taxonomy): domain Bacteria; kingdom Pseudomonadati; phylum Pseudomonadota; class Gammaproteobacteria; order Moraxellales; family Moraxellaceae; genus Acinetobacter; species Acinetobacter sp. YH01022. The sequence continues at coordinate 10,337 of NZ_VOYP01000049.1, forward strand.
TGAGGAACAGTATAAAATACTGAACTATAATATCCTGCCACAACTGCAAGGCAATGGAGTTAATTTTATTCAGCATGGTGATATCCTTCAAAAACATAAAGCATGGATTAAAGATTATTTTCATCATGAAGTTCAACCTGTTGTAACCCCCATCAGTCTAGACCCCGCACACCCTTTTCCTCGTTTAGCCAATAAAAGCTTAAACTTTATTGTCACTTTGGAAGGCAACGATGCCTTTGGACGAAAAATTGATTTAGCGATTGTTCCTGCCCCTCGATCATTGCCAAGATTAGTTAAATTACCCACGCATGTTTCTGGTGAGGCTGAGCACTACATTTTACTTTCCGCGATCATTCAGCAACATATTCATGAATTATTTCCAGGAGTGACCACAACCGGGTGTTATCAATTCCGGGTAACGCGAAATGCTGACCTCACCGTATCAGAGGATGTGGAAGATTTAGCAATCGCTTTAAAAGGGGAACTTTCATCTCGACGTTTTGGTCGCGCTGTCAGACTCGAAGTGAATAAAGCGTGTCCAGAGATGATTACTGATTATTTACTCGAACAATTTGATCTTGATCAAGATCAGCTCTATCTGGTGAATGGTCCTGTTAACCTGGCTCGTTTTATATCGAACTTTAATTTACCTGAGTTACGTTTCCCTCCCTATGTACAAAAATTACCAAAAGGGTTGTATAGCAAAAAATCGATATTTGAGGTATTAAAAACTGAAGATGTTTTATTACACCACCCTTTTCACTCTTTCGCTCCGGTTATTAAGTTGCTGAAAGAGGCAGCCCGTGATCCACATGTGTTAGCTATAAAACAAACACTTTATCGCAGTGGTGTAGATTCTGAAATTGTGCAAGTCCTTGCTGAAGCGGCACGGAACGGGAAGGAAGTCACTGCCGTGATTGAATTACGTGCACGCTTTGATGAAGAGTCAAATATCGAAGTTGCCAATCTATTACAAGAAGCTGGCGCAGTGGTCGTATATGGGATTGTTGGCTATAAGACTCACGCCAAAATGATTCTGATCGTGCGTCGTGAAATAGACAAGATTAAACGTTATGTTCATTTAGGTACAGGTAACTATCATGCGACCAATGCCAAAATCTATACCGATTATGGCTTACTCACTAGTGATGCTGATATTTGTGAAGATGTACATAAAATCTTTCAAGAATTAACTGGTATGGGAAAAACCATAAAGCTGGAAAAACTTTTTCACGCGCCATTTACCCTGCATTCACAATTACTTGAACTCATACAGCAGGAAATTAAAAACAGTAAAGCAGGAAAAAAAGCGCAGATCATTATTAAAGTCAATGCATTAACTGAACCGCAACTGATTCATGAACTTTATCAAGCATCACAAGCAGGTGTACAAATCGATTTGATTGTTCGTTCAATTTGTTGCTTACGACCACAAGTTGCAGGACTCTCTGACAATATTCGTGTACGTTCAATCGTCGGACGTTATTTGGAACATACTAGAGTGTATTATTTTTATAATGATGGTGACAGCAAACTGTATTGCGCCAGTGCGGATTGGATGGGACGTAATTTGTTTTCTCGCATCGAAACCTGTTTCCCGATCGAGAATAAAAAAATTCGCAAACAAATTCTTGAAGAAGGATTGAATAATTATCTCAAAGATAATCGGCGTGCATGGGAATTACACGCAGATGGAACCTGGATACAATGTCAGCCTGGTAGTGGACAACCAGTCTACATTGCCCAGCAACAATTAATGAATCAGATTTTTTAACGAAAATTTGCGAGTTATTGTATAAATGACAATCACTTGCAATGATTTAAATTCATTTTAACTAAATTGTAACAATCCAATCCTAAAGTAAAAATTAAGAGGGAATGAGTCAACTACATGAACGATATCAGTGTTAAAAAAATCAACAAATTAATTGAACAGTTTGAACAGGCAGGCAATAAAACACAAGCGCTTGAAATAGGCTATAAAACGTATGCCATGCTTATGTCTGATCAGAAATTTGCAGATAAAGTCACCAAATCAGCAGAAAATGCCGAAGAACGACTTTATAAAAAAATAAAAATCAAACTTATTCCTGAGAAACATCATTTTAAAGTAAAGTAAGAAGTGCAAAATATTTAATGAGGCTGTAAATAATGTTGTGTAATTGCTCTTGATCAATTGCCCGATATAACCTGACAGATATAATAAAAATAGCATACTGTCAGGATCAGCCTTGAGCGAGCACATGCTTTAAATACCGCAGGTGTGCTAACGATAAAATATTCTTCCCACTCAATCAGCTCATAACCATCAGCGTATTGCTTTCCATCCGGCAAGGTTTGCATTTTGCTGATTTTTTGCTGGATGTATGCTCTTAGTCGATTTTTTCCAGAGTCGTACCGTAAGCGTAATGTACTCCCTGTGCTCAAGTTGCAGCTGAAGTACGATTTTCTAACTGGCTGACGGCATCATCGACACTTTGTGCATCATAACTAGCGCGTGGGAATAATGGACTATTCACATACAATAAAGTTTCTGCGACTGAACGGCGTACGCGCGCCAATTTCAGCTCAATCCCCTCCTCCTGCAAATGTTCAGCCAGCAATAACAAGGCTTCAATACTGGTACTATCCAGGCTGGGACATTCTTCAAGACTTAAAATCACATACTGATAATTTTGCTCAGAAACCTTCTTTAGAATCGCATGACAGATTTTTTCTGCATTGGCAAAAAACAGTGGATGATCAGGTCGTGCAATTAAAATAGCATCTGGTGCTACAGCTTCAGGAAAACGGTTGATATCAACAAAATCATGCCCGCCATTGAGACGTCCAAGCCAGGCAATTCGAGGAACAGCGTAGCTTTTCAACAACATTAAAACGCTCACCAGCACTGCAATCAGCAACCCATTGAGCACACCAAAAATAATCACGGCCCAAATTGCAACAATCGACAGCAAGCGATCTTTATGCCAGATAAAATACTGTTTAAATGGGGCAAAACGAATATGTCCACTGACTGCATATATCACAATACTCGCCAAAACAGGCTCAGGAATATTGGCGATATACTGGCGAAAAAACAGCAAAAAAATCACCACGGCCAGTGCTGCGACCCAGGCTGATTTTTTGCTTTTTGCCCCTGCAGACTCATTGGCTGAAGTTGCGGAATAGCCTGCGCCAACCGCCATTCCCTTAAACAGTCCTGAGCAGATATTGCTCACGCCCAATGCAATCAGGTCACGGTTTGGCTGGATTGCATCATGGTGTTTTAGTGCCGAGGTACGAATGGAAGCATAAGATTCGGCATAAATAATCAGTGCAACGGCCATTGAAAGTTCTACCAGTTGCAACCAGCTATTCATACTCAACTGAGGCAAGTGAATACTCGGTAAAACCAGCTCAAAATGCCCAACAGAACGGACTCCCCATGCCTGGGTATAGCCCATCACATTGAAACTGATACCTAAAATAATCAGCAATAAAGCCACTGGAATGGTTTTATAGCGCTGGGTGAAGTGTAAGGTGAAAAAGACACCGAGTCCCATGCTTAAGGCATGCCAGTTCCAGCTTGAATAGGCTTGCAACATTTCCCACAACTGGCGGAAAAAATCACTGTGTACGGGATGCACCTGTAATACTGAAGGAAGCTGTTTCACCACAATGCTGAGTGCCAGACCAAAGGAAAAACCCTTCAGCACAGGCTTGGCAATAAAATGAGTCACATCTCCAAGCTTAAACAACCCCGCGATGACCAGTAAAATGCCCGACAGAAATACCAGGGCGTAAGCCAGACCTGCCCGTTCCGGTGAAGAAAACATGACCATGGTTGCCAGTCCTGAACTCATGACCGCGGCAGAAGATGAGGTTGCAGAAACAATCGCAAAACGGCTATTTCCGATCAGACCATACAGCACTAAACCCAGCACCAGTGCCACCAGACCACTTTGCGGTGGCAACCCGACCATATTGGAATAGGCGACCGCTTCAGGCAGCAGTAAACCTGCGATAGATAAACCTGCAATCACATCAAAAATAGGGAACTTTTTAGCAGCTGTCATAGACTAGTCAAATCTTGTATAGTCGGTGAGGGCATCTTCATGCTGCAGGTACACCGCACAAAGGTGGTGATCACCATCGGCGATAATTAATTGACGCCGTCCTAAATCACGTGCCACATGAAAATTGTGTTCATCAATCATCCGACAGCATAACAAATCAGTCAAATAAAAGTCTGTAAAAAAAGCGGTTTTAATTAGAACTTGGCTATCTGATCAATATGAGATTCCTATCATAAATCAATAAAAGAAGAATGGGGACTGATCATATATCTGGCAGTTTAAAATACTTGATGAGTATTGTCGGTAACCGAGTAAAAAAGCGAATTTGAGATTTAATTTGATTAAATTTAACTGCCTCAATCTAGAAATTGCAGTTAAGTAAGAATAATTTATGGAAGAAGCCTATATAGATTAATCTTGTGCAACCTGATCCTTAACTAGGCTAGCGATATAATTCCCCCACCACTGCATCATTTCAATACGTTGTAAAAGATATTCAGCATGATTATAGCTTGCCCGTGTTTTATTTTTATCCGTATGTGATAGTTGCGCTTCAATCCAATTTGACTGAAATAATCCAGATTCATTTAATATAGTACTAAAAGTAGAACGTAAACCATGTGCAGATAGTTCATCCTTATCATAGCCCATTTTTCGAATGGTTATATTTAATGTATTAAAATGCAGAGGTCTATCTGGATAACGGGGGCTAGAAAATACATATTTTTCACCATGAGACCAAGCTAAAGCCGATTTTATCAGAGTCATTGCTTGGGCTGATAAAGGGACTAGGAAATCAGGAATATCATGGCCTAAAATGACTTTCCGTCGGAACTGTTTGATATGCAAAGCTGGTATTTTCCAAATTTTATTATCTAAATCAAAATGATGTGGTTCACAAAGTAGAAGCTCAGCCCCACGAACTCCAGTATAAAGTTTAAATAATAAGGCTTTTTTTATGATAGGGTCCGTATTAACTTGACTCAATCTGGTTATAAAATTAGGTAAATTTTCTGATTTTAAATAAGGATAATTTTTTTTGATTTTATTTTTTATTAATATTTTATTTAATCCATGAGCAATATTATATTCACAATAACCCATTGCCACAGCATAATCATAAATTTGGTTTAAATAACTGTAGGCTTTTTTAACAGGTTCCTTGACATGACGTGCTTCTATATTTTTAACGATAGTCACTAAATCATATCTTTTCACTTCATTAAATGGCATATTTCCTAAATCAGGATAAATCTCATGATTTAAAAATTTTTTTGCCAATTGAATAACACCACAACGAGGTTCATCTTTAAAAGAGTTTTTTATTTTGAACTCTAACCATTCTTCGCAAATGTCTTGAAATGTTTTTATATTTTTTTTACGTACTGTTTCATTTTTATAACCATTAAATTTATATTCATCCCGGGTAGTTCTGGCCTCTTTTAATGACATGAAAGGATATTCGCCCAACTTTACCCGCGGACGCTTATTACTACCTGCTACTGAATAACGATAACTCCAAGATTTACGTCCATTCAATTCCACCTTCAAACTTAAACCATCGTCATCTGTAAGAAAATAAACTTTTTCCTTGGGCCTAGCCTGGCGTACCTTCGCTTCCGTAAGACTCATAAATTTAAATCGAACCACTAATGACACTGTAGATATTAATTATAGCAAATTTAAGCAATTTTTATGTGATGCGTATCATACGCATCATACTATTTTTTAATTTATTGTTTTATATTAATTTAATTTTTAGTATTTCATTTTTAGTTACCAGCTTAAGTACCACCAATATTACTTGCAAGATATCTGAAACTGCTGCTCTAGGAATTTAATGCCGAGAAAGAGTTAAATTAACTTGATCAGCGAGTTTTTTATGTATCCAAATATGCCCCCCCCAACGAAGACAATAAGACAGTCAAACGGTCAGGCAACAGGAGTATGATGTGAATGAATAGAATATTGGCAAAGAACCACTGAATTTGGCAACCGTTCTAGGGAGGCTATTACAGGGGATAATACAGCCTAAAACCTTGGACGGCTTTAAGCCGCTTACGATGTCACTTTCTGTGAAGATCCCGCTGGATATCAGCAAATGGAGATTATGATAAGGCGCTGGATCTTAGCCAACCAGTGATGGTCAAACGGGGTTCTTGGCAAGCCGAGCTTTTCTGTGCCAGTCGCCGATGAAATTGTGATTTCGATTTCTGAGAGGTTGTGCACTAATTCAATCAGATCGCGGATGATCTGTTGACTGAGCAGATTCGATCAGAAATGCTCCATATGATTCAAAGCCGGATTGAACAGAATATTGATTTATTACATGCAAGATAAACATCTGTATGAGGATAGATAGAAATTTTATCCTTCCCTGTATGTTCCTGTGGCTTAAAAATCAGTCTTGAAATATGACTAAATTTGGAAAATTCTTATTTTAAAATAAATGAGCCAAGATCATTGCGAATGACCTGATGGAGAAATATTTATCTATGTAATTGTATTTATTACAAATAAAATATTTAAAAAAGATTTAATCTAATAAGTTTCAGCAACCTTGCAAGATTTAAATCAGGTTATCGATGAGATCATCAGATGGAGATGATGCATCTCCATCTGATGAGGGTTTATTAATACTGCGTTTGACCTGGAATCCAGTTGGTTCCAGCAAGCGGTACACGAGCCATTGCCGCCGCCTCGACATTCAGTGCCACCAGATCTTCCGGATCCAGATTATGCAAATGCGATTTACCGCAGGCACGTGCCATGGTTTGTGCTTCCAAGACCAAAACACGCAGGTAATTGGCCAAATGGCGTCCACCTTCAACCGGATCGAGACGTTTTGATAGTTCTGGATCCTGAGTCGTAATCCCTGCAGGGTCACGGCCATTTTGCCAGTCATCATAATAACCCGCTGCTGAACCAATTTCTTTCAGTTCTTTGTCTAGACGCGGATGGTTATCTCCGAGCGCAATCAGCGCTGCTGTACCAATTGCTACCGCATCTGCTCCCAATGCCATCGCTTTGGCCACATCGGCACCTGTGCGGATACCACCAGAAACAATCAGCTGAACCTTACGGTGCATACCCATTTCCTGCAGGGCTTGTACCGCTTGCGGAATGGCAGGAAGAATAGGAATACCGACGTGCTCAATAAACACTTCTTGGGTAGCTGCTGTACCGCCTTGCATGCCATCCAGCACGATCACATCTGCACCAGCTTTCACCGCCAGTTTTACGTCATAATATGGACGGCTGGCCCCGATTTTGACATAGATTGGCTTTTCCCAATCGGTGATTTCACGGATTTCAGCAATTTTAATTGCCAAGTCATCTGGACCCGTCCAGTCCGGATGACGGCAAGCACTGCGCTGATCGACACCCACTGGCAAAGTACGCATGCCTGCCACACGTTCCGTCACTTTCATGCCCAGTAGCATACCGCCACCGCCGGGTTTAGCACCTTGTCCGAGTACGATTTCAATCGCATCTGCTTTACGCAAATCGTCAGGATTCATGCCGTAGCGCGATGGCAAATATTGATACACCAATGTTTGCGAATGACCACGTTCTTCAGGGGTCATGCCACCGTCACCGGTTGTGGTAGATGTGCCGACCATAGATGCACCGCGGCCTAAAGATTCTTTGGCATTGGCAGATAATGCACCAAAGCTCATGCCGGCAATTGTTACAGGAATTTTTAAATGAATCGGTTTTTTGGCAAAGCGTGTACCCAGTACCACATCGGTACCGCATTTTTCACGATAGCCTTCCAGCGGGTAGCGTGACATGCTTGCACCAAGCAGCAGCAAATCATCAAAGTGTGGCACTTTACGCTTGGTACCACCGCCACGGATGTCATAGATGCCGGTTGCCGCTGCACGCTGGATTTCTTGAATGGTTAAACGGTCAAACGTTGCAGATTCACGTAACACGGGTTCAAATTCTTGGATAGTTTGAGTCATGATTGATTGCTCCATTATTACGCTTGATTAGTATGCAGATGCATTGTCGACTTTGAAGTTGTACAGTTGGCGTGCCGAACCATAACGTTTGAAAGAAGCAGGATCTTCATCAAATCCGGCTTTAGACAGCAGTTCTGCCAGTTCTGCCAGATGTTCCTGACGCATTTCTTTTTCAATACAGTCTGAACCTAGAGACTTCACCACACCTTTGACATAAATTCTGGTTTCATACAGCGAGTCGCCCAACGCGTCGCCTGCATCACCACAAACCACCAGACGGCCAGCCTGTCCCATGAAGCAGCTCATGTGTCCAATACTGCCGCCTACCACAATATCGACGCCTTTCATTGAAATGCCACAGCGTGCCCCAGCATCCCCTTCAATGACCAGCAGACCACCATGCGCTGTTGCGCCTGCTGCTTGAGAGGCATTGCCTTTGATATACACTGAACCTGACATCATATTTTCAGCTACGCCCACCCCAACATTACCGTTGACGATGACATGAGCTTCTTGATTCATGCCGGCGCAGTAATATCCGGCATGGCCGTCAATGGTGACATTCACAGGGGCTTTAATGCCAACTGCAATATTATGCTGGCCGCCTGGATTGCTGACTTTCGTGTGCCGCAGCAAGCGGCGTAAGAGATGAGGGTATGGCCCCTCGCTATCGGCTTGCAGGAGCAGGTAGCAAACCACCATAAGCGGCTTGGATCAAAAGTCCCGGTCGTGAGCGTTATGGAAAAGGC
>NZ_VOYP01000050.1:0-18024 GCF_013420235.1 Acinetobacter sp. YH01022
TTGTGCTGGCGACCATAGCAAGAGTGAACCACCTGATCCCTTCCCGAACTCAGAAGTGAAACCTCTTAGCGCTGATGGTAGTGTGGGATTACCCATGTGAGAGTAAGTCATCGCCAGCTCATTATTCGAAAACACCCTCAGTCAAACGACTGGGGGTGTTTTTTTATGTGAGGAAAAAAGGAAATTTAAAAATGAAGAATAAAAGATGTATGCTTTATTACGTGTATAGTTCTTTAAACGTTATTACGCAGACATAAAAAAGCCCCGACATCCTGTCGAGACTTTTTCGTATTGATTATTAGTTTTTTAATTGTCTACGTGCATGTTTAAGTGCGGTACGTAATCCTTCTTCTAAAGTCGGATGGTAGAACGGCTTATCTAAAATTTCATCCACAGTTAAATTCTCAGAAATCATCCATGCCAGTAAATGAGCTATATGTTCTGCAGCTTCTACAAATAATTCTGCCCCTAATATCTTGCGTGAAGATTGATGAATATACACTTCGAGCGCACCACTGTTTTTAGCGAGTGCTAAAGCACGGCCTTGTTTTTCATAAGAAACCATACCTGTAACAAATTCAATTTTTGCATCACTGAGTTGTTTGAAACTTTGCCCTACGGTTGCCATTTCTGGAGCGCTAAATACGATTGCTAAAGGTGTAAGTGTCTTTAAGTTTTTAATTTCAGGATAGTTTAAACAGTTATGTACAGCTTGACGTCCCTCATGTACTGCTTCATGTTGAATAGGGGTGTTACTATGTGCATCACCGACAATGAAAATGGGATAATCTCCAAGCTGTTTGGTTTTATCGTTAACAGGAAGTTTTCTAAGATCGGTATATGAGTGATTGATATTATTTAATAGTAGCGTATCTAAATAACTTTTTCGGCCTGTTGCAACCAGAAGATATTCCACATCAACTTGTTGAGATTGATTATTTTCATTGAAGTTAATTGTAACTCCTTGAGTATTAAGCTGAACTGTAGTCGGTAATATTTCGAATTTAATATTTAAATTTTTACTGATTTCATCTTGTATTAATTTCTGCAAAGCTGGGCTGCTTAGGGAGCCAACTTTACGGCTACGTGCAAAAACAGTGGTCTTGACCCCTAATCTTTGCATGGCTTGTGCAAGTTCGATAGCGATGACTCCACTACCTATTATGGCCAAAGACTGCGGTAATTTTTCTAATTCAAAAATCTGGTCTGAAGTGATGAGCCGGTCACCGAGCTGTTCTTTCCATTGAGGATCAAAGGTTGGGGTAGAGCCTACTGCAACTATAAAACTTTTAGCCTGATATTTCTGACCATTCACAGTAATTGTATTGTGATTAATGAACTGTGCCTGTCCTGATATTTTATGTTTTGCTGTCCAGCTATTTACATCTTTGAGTATCGCATTTGTAAAATGCTCTCTAAGCATTCGAACATGTTGCATGATTTGAGATGTATCAATTTTTGAGGTAATAGATAGACCTACTTTCTCCGCAGTTTGGATATCATGCATACGGTTAGCAGCAGAAATAAGAACTTTACTTGGCATACAGCCGACACGGGCACAGGTTGTATCCCATGCTCCTTTATTAATAATAAGAAGGTTTTGGGTGTGTTTTACAGCTTCTTTATAAGCAGCAATACCTGCAGTACCTGCACCGATAATAATGATGTCATACATTGTGATATTGCCCTCATTTTTTATATTTTCTAGGTTACCATACTAAAACATTTCCAATGCTTTTGTTTACATAAAGCACTAACTATGATTACATATCACGCAATATTAATTAAGAACAAGCTCTAAAGTTTTGAGGGTTCCGGGGATATTCATGAGTAAAAATATTAGTTTAAAATTATCTACAGTTGCTTTGGCTGTTTTACTTGCAAGTTGTGGTGGCGGTGGTAGTGAAGGTTATTTTAATAAGCAAGGTTCTACGTCAGGTAATGCTTCGAACCCTAGCACAGGTGAAGAAGTAAAATCTGTTAATATTAGTACTATTCAATTAATTGATTTAAATGGAAATATTACTCAAATCATTACCTCGGAAGGTGTAACAGCGAAAGTAAAAGTTACTGATCAATCAGGTCGTGGCATCAGTGGTGCATTAGTAACTTTTACAGCTACAGGTGGTGTCACTTTTGGCACTTCTAATAGTGCTGTTTTAACTAATTCTGATGGTGAAGCTACCATTTCTGTTACTCCGGAAAATAATAATACAAATGGTGCTTATAAAATTTCAGCTAATGCAGATTATGATGGTAAGACTGTCGCGGCAAAAGAAATAGCATTTTCATTGCAATCACTTAATATTACATTAGAAAATTTAAGTGCTGCAAATACAATGCTTGAATCTGGTGGTTCTACTAATATTACGTTAAAAACAAAGAACCAGAGTGGTGCTAATCAAAATAATGTTGCTGTAAATTTCTCTGCCAGTTGCGGTACATTTGAGCCAGCTACTGTTATATCGTCTAATCAAGGTGATGTCATTACTTCCTATAAAGCAATAGACAAAAATGGTGAACTTTGTGAGGGGCAGGATATAGTTGTAGCAGCCAGTAATGGGGCAGCACCTGTATCTGTTCCTGTAAATATTGCTGCTATTAAGGCGGATTCTTTAGTATATACAACAACTTCAGCTATTGATTTGGGAATCAAAAACAGTGGATCCGCTGCTTCAGGACAAATTGAATTTACACTTTATGCGAATGGCACGCCTGCAAAGAATAAAGAAGTTCGCATCGAGTTGACTGATGCTCCACCAGATTTAAACTTTATTTCTTTAGGTAACCGTGATCCAAGAATCGTAAAAAGTGATTCTAATGGTAAAGTTGTTGTTAATTTATATCCTGGTAGTTTACCAGGGCCTGTTGAGATTAAAGCAACTCTTGTCTCAGCTCCAAATGTATCTGCTTTATCTAAGAATGTGAAAATTTCTACAGGCCGTGTGACTCAAAATGGTGTGAGCCTTTCTGTTTCTAAACAATCATTAAGAACAGATATTGATGGTGATACAGCAGTTATCACAGCACGTTTGCGCGATCGTGTCGGGAATGCTGTACCTGCAGGTACTGTAATTAGTTTTGTTTCTGAAGGTGGTAAGGTTGATCCAAATTGTGCAACAGATGTACAGGGTGTTTGTACCGTTACTTTAACGACTCAGAGTCCTCGACCATTGGATAACCGTGTGACGGTTTTAGCCTTTGTAGAGGGTGACAAGGCCTATGATGATAATGATGGGAATAACTCATTCTCAACTACAGATACATTGAAAAATAATATTGGCAATTTCTTCCGTGATGATAATGAGGATAATCTTTATAATACAGGTGAATTTATTTATCAAAAAGCAGTAGGTGCATTGCAATGTGCAATTTCTAGCTTTGCACAGCCAAATATACAAGACACTTGCGACAGTGGTTTAAGTGCAGTCCTACGTCAACAATTAGTCTTCTCATTTGCACATGACACCCCAACATTCGTTTGGAATACAGGATTTGATAGCAACGGAAAAATTACAAATGGTGCGGGTAGTTTTTCTTTCCAAGTCTTTGGAAATAGTCAAAAAACTGTACCAATGCCTTCAGGTACTACTATTTCTGTAGCAGTAAAAGATAACACTGATTTTCAGCCAAAAGCAAAGCTTCAAGTCGATACTGCAGATTCAACTAAACAAATTTTAAAAGTTTCTGGGGCAGAACCGAATAGCACCTTAATTGTAACGATTAATAATATTGATTATACTGTAGCAATTGATTCAAATGGTACTGGAAGCAAAGGTGATATTGCATCAACTGTTACAGGAACTCCTGAAATAACTTATAAAAATTTATCTTGTGAAGCTGAAATTCGAGGCGGTAATATAACTGTTCCGAATACAATGAACTTATTTACTCCCGTCTCATTCCAAAATATTGAAAATGGGGTTGTTAACTATACAGTGCAACTTAGAGGATGTACTCAAGGTGATGATGTTAAAATTATTTCCAGTGTCCCTGCTGGTAAAACTGTTACATCATGGCTTGATATCAAATAAGGTATGTAAAAAAAACAGATGATTTTTCACACTTTATATAAAATTTTAGAATAAAAACAGCGCTTCGGCGCTGTTTTTATTTAAAGTATATTAAATAGATGTGCCTATGCTTACCCCAACCGTAGGTCGAACATTCATCGAGCTACATCCTACAATTAAACATGAAATAAGAAATAGAAAAATTATTTTATTCATTAAACACAATCCTAATTTTTGTTTCATTAAATAATAGGGAAGAGCAGAGCTACTTCGACCTGTCACTAATATAAGTTTTATAAATTCATCATCATATTTTACAAATTTAACGATGTCTGTTTTAAAAATTTTACTATCGGTAATGTGGGGAAATAAAATTTATATAAGCAATTGTTCAGCAATATGTCTGAGTGGATTGAATTAAGCCAAATAGCCTCGTCACTAATTAGAACGAGGTAAGTGATGGTAGACTTAAAATTTTAAAATAATTTAAATTTATCGGTTGTCATTTGACCTTTAATACGGACAGAAAAGCTTAAATTATAGATTGAATCAATAATTTATATGAATAACTGAATATTAAAGGTCAAAATGAAACTAAAAAAGCGCGCCTTACAACGTGCTTAATCATCCAATAAATCCATTTGTTTGGCCAGCTGGTATAAGTTATTTGAGCGATTGCCGGTACGGCAGAACATTAATACCGGTTTTGGCAGCTCATTAAAGTGATTGGCAAATGTACGCACATCAACTTCAGTAATCTGACCCGCAACTACGGGTTGGAACACGTAGTCTAAACCTGCATTGCGTGCAGCTTCTTCAATTTGCGCGCTAGTAGGTTGTTCTGGACCACCTTCCATATCTGGGCGATTGTTAATAATTGATTTAAAACCTTTTTCAACAATTTGCGTTACCTGTTCTGGGTTAATTTGACCCGCAAAGCCGACATTTTCGCTCATTTTGTCACTCCATAATGTGCTCAATAGATATATGCTTTATGATAGCATTAAGCTGAAACTAGAGCTTAATCTGTTGAAATTTTTATAAGCGATTACAATCATAAAATAACGCACCGGAGCGCGTATGCATTCCTATACGGTTGAACCACTCTATGTAAATAGTGGGCACGAGGTCATTGCTGCGGATTTTTATCGTCCCAAAACTGAACATAAACCTGCTGTCATCATTATGGCGCATGGTTTAGCTGCTTTACGTCAATTTAAACTGGTGCAATATGCCAAGCGTTTTGCCGAAGCTGGTTATGCCGTAGTACTGTTTGATTATCGTTATTGGGGCGGAAGCACCGGCCGTCCACGTGAGCTGGTCTCGATTCAATCCCAGTTAGAAGATTGGCGTACCATGATTGCCCATGTGATAGAGCGAAAATCGATTGATTCCAGGCGCATTGTACTTTGGGGAACGTCTTTAAGCGGTGGTTATGTTCTAGATTTGGCGGCACAATTAAAAAATGTTCAGGCAATAATGGTACAAGTGCCATTTGTTGATGGTACAGAAAGTGCCAAGCTTTATCCTTTACAACAATTGCCGACAGCCCTAAAAATATCCAGTCAGGACTATATGGGTGCAAAGGTAGGAATGTCTCCGAAGACATTGCCCGTTGTGAGCAAAAAGGGTTTATGCTTTATGCCTACAGCAGATAGTTATGAGGGATATCTATCTATTGTTCATCCGGATTATTATTGGAGTGGCGAGATTCCTGCGCGAGTCTTTTTCAACCTGATCCGTTATCGTCCTATTCATTATGTGCGTAAAATCAGTGTACCCGTTTTATTTATTGCCTCTAAACAGGATAGCCTGATTCCAATTGAATCTAGCCGTGAAACAGCCACCAATATTGCGCCTTATGTACAATACCATGAATGGGATATGCAACACTTTGATATCTATCATGGTCAATGGTTTGAAAAAGCCATATCAACTCAATTAGAATTTTTACACCAACATATTGGAGTGAGCTAAATGATTATTGTATGTCCTGCATGTGGTGCCAGAAACCGAGTACCCGAAGATAAACTGGAAGCACATCCAAACTGTGGTCAGTGTCAACATGCGCTTATTCCTCTGGCTCCAATAGAGTTGAATGAGCACAATTTCAGCAACTTTATTACCCATAGTGAACTGCCTGTGCTGATTGACTTGTGGGCGGAATGGTGCGGTCCTTGCAAGATGATGGCACCTCATTTTGAACAAGTGGCAAAACAAAATCCGCGAGTGATTTTTGCTAAAATCAATACCGAAGAATCACCTCGACTCAGTGGTGCATTTAATGTGCGTAGTATTCCTACATTGGTTTTGATGAATAAAACTAATGAAATTGGTAGAATAAGCGGCGCGCTACGATCTACAGAGCTACAACAGTGGCTGGATCAACATTTAAATGCCAATACTGGGAGTTAACGTGTCAGATACTCATGTAAAACCGGAAGGAACGCTTTCCCTTCAAACAATTGCGATGCCGGCAGATACCAACTGGAGTGGTGATGTCTTTGGTGGGTGGATCGTTTCACAAATGGACTTGGCAGGTGCAATTCATGCAGAGCGTTTTAGTAAAGGACGCTGTGCAACCATTTCAATTAATCAGATGACTTTTTTGGTTCCAGTCAAAGTCGGTGATGTGATTAGTTGTTATACCAAAATTTTAAAAGTGGGTAATACCTCAATTCAAATGCAAATTGAAGTATGGGACAGTCATGACAGTTCCCGTGAACCTACTCGTGTAACCGAAGGCGTATTTACTTTTGTCGCTGTGGATGTAAAAGGGGCCAAGCGTCAGATTCCGGATGAGGTCAAACAAAAATATTTAGCTTCCCAGCAAGATAAATAATTTCAACCGTAAAAAAAACCCAATCAAGATTGGGTTTTTTTATTGCCTAAATTTGGTTGTTTTAACCGAAGCTTATGAGATACAAGCTATTTTTTTAATTGGGATTTGGCAATCCATGCCCACAGCATTTCACATTGAATCGGTTCTTCACCAGATTCATCCGTTACCTGAACTTTAACCAGCGTTTCACCTTTTTCAGTGTTTTGCATTAATTTCTGCTGCTCATCCGTCAAGGTTGCGGTGGCAATCATTGCACCTTGGGTTGGACGTTTAAAATCAACTTTTAAGCTTTTGATTAATACAATGCAGGAGTCCGGAACATTCATGCCGGTGACAAAACCTGTGGCAGTTTCCGCAATCAGTGCCATGGCACAGGCATGAACCTGACCAATATGGTTTTGCATGGCACGGTGGTTTTCAATCTTGACCACCACTTTGCTGTGGCTGACTTCAAGGTAGTGGATTTGCGCACTACCCACCATCGGCACGACCCGACCAAACACTTTGCTCCACAGTCTATTGCGGATAGCTTTAGGTAATTTAGCAGTAGCTTTTACCAGTTTCGATAAGCGATTGGTCGGTGTCATGGAAGTCCTCGACGTGTTATGGCAGCAATGCCTTAGTCTTTAAAGTTGTTAAACTGCAAAGGCACACCAAATTGTTGTTCTTTTAAAAATGCCATCACTTGTTGCAAAGTATCGCGTTTTTTATCCGTTACACGAATTTTGTCGCCTTGAATAGATGATTGCACTTTCACGCCACTTTCTTTAATGGCTTTATTTATTTTTTTCGCGGTATCAGAGTCAAGTCCGTCTTTAAGCTTGATTACCTGAATCACATTTTTGCCAGAAGCAGTCATTTTTTGCGGATCAAGCGCCTGAATATCCACTTTACGTTTGAAGAAATGATTTTCCAGCATGCTGTAGACTTGTTCACATTGGAAATCGCTTTCAGTCGAAATCTTGATTTCCTTGTTTTTTTCATTCAGTTCAATAGAAACGTCTTGTCCGCGGAAGTCAAAACGGGTTGCAATCTCTTTTTGCGTGTTTTGAACAGCATGATTTACTTCAAAAATTTCTAATTCAGATACAATATCGAAAGAAGGCATGGTTTAGACCTTTACAAAGGGAAAGAATATCTGAGATGCTAGGGATGTTTTCTTCATTTGCCAAGTGTTGTTTTACATCAAAGGAGTGCGCAATGATCCGTAAACAAGAAATTACGACATTTGAGTTCCCAGAAAATGCAATTATCTGGGATGTTCGTGATACAAAAGCCTTTGCTGAAGGTCATGTGAAAGGTGCTGTTAATCAGCCCATTAATGGCTTAAGTGCAGACAGCTTAACTCAGGTGGAGTCGGATCAGCCTATTTACATTTTATGCGGTGGTGGCAGTAAAGCGCCACGTGCGGCTGAAAAGTTGGAAAGCTTGGATAGCTCACGTGAATATGTGGTGTTAATGGGTGGTACGCGTGCAGCACGCGATGCTGGCTTAGCACTGGAGCAGGGTGCATAATTTGCAGCTGCAAAAAAAGAAGCGCCGAAAGGCGCTTTTTTATTGGCAATGATTGAATAAAAGAATGCTCTCCCTAACCCTTACTTGTACAGAATTTTAAAAGTATTGCTTTAGAATCTGCTCAGCAGAAGGAAATGCCCCCCTTTTTTAAAGGCTGGAGGATTAGACCTGAGGCTTAAAATATGGTTTCTTGGCTTTTACTTTCTTCTGAAACCGTGTCGCGTTCAATTTTTTGACCAAGTTTGCAGGCACAGGGCAGGCTTC
The DNA here is from genome assembly GCF_013420235.1 of Acinetobacter sp. YH01022. Taxonomy (NCBI): domain Bacteria; kingdom Pseudomonadati; phylum Pseudomonadota; class Gammaproteobacteria; order Moraxellales; family Moraxellaceae; genus Acinetobacter; species Acinetobacter sp. YH01022. The sequence goes on from NZ_VOYP01000050.1 coordinate 8,635, forward strand.
TCCTAAGATTTGCGCTGCTAACATTTCACTGCACAGTGGCGCAAATAAAAAGCCTTTCGAACCTAGGCCGGCAAAGCTATAAATTTCCTCATTCGCTTTCATTTTGCCGAGTAGAGGAAAATAGTCCTGACTCTGCGCACGTACTGAAGCACGACCTTGCCAAGTATGCACATCGTTTAATGATTGTGCATAAGTTGGAAAGACACTGTGGATAAGATCGTAGTTATGCACATGATCTTCCAACAGAATTTCAGCATCATCACAGTTTGGATAGAAGGATGCACCGAGGATTAAATGCTCATCATCGAGCTGCATACAGTAACCACCGTAGCTGTATGCTGTGTCTTGGCTAAGGGGATGATTTTTATTGTTTACCCAACTGACTTGTCCACGAATCGGTTTGAGTATTGGAAAATTTTCAAAGAATTGTGCTGTTTCACGTGCAGTACACACAATTACATGATCAAACTCACCTAATAAATTTTCTTCGGCAAAGAGTTTAACTTTGTCATGTTGTTGGATGCTCGTGATTTTGGCTTGCTGATAATCAATTTGAGCATGTGCCAAAATTTCATCACGCAGTTGATGCGGTGAAACAGCACCTGCTTCGAGTAAGTTTAAGCTCGGAAAATCAGTTTCAATCTCTTGTTGATCGGCTGCTTGTATCGCAACAATCCCTGCCGGATATTCATCGGCCAAACCTAATAAGACTTCAGGATTTTTCAGTGCTAACTGGCTGACCTGCATCGGACGGAAGGCTTTAAACTTTACATAATGATTTAATGCATGCTGCCAGGTTAAAGTCATTAAATGATCTGAACTTTGTTCAATCGGGCATAGTTTCGGATTGAGCAGGGCCAAAGGATTGCCAGACCCACCGGAAAGAGGTGCTGTCTGGTCATAGATTGTCACTTGATGGCTACGCTGAGCAAATGCCCAGGCACAGCTTAAACCTGCGATTCCTGCGCCAATAATCGCAATCTGGCGCTGTTTAAAAATCGCAGTGCTTAGTTCAGTTTGTTTTTCAGTGGAATTTAAATCATTGCAAGATTCAACCTGATCTTCGGGTGCATTCCAGATGGCTTTAAGCATTTCCCGTTTATGTCCAAAACCGCGCGGACGGGAAATGGAAATGCCATGACTTTTCAGACCACGTTTCAGTACACCAGCCACACTGAATGAAGCAAAAGTGCTGCCGAAATCTGATAAACGCACGATGTTATTGAGAACGTTTTCTTCCCACATATCCGGATTGCAGGAAGGAGCGAAGCCATCTAAAAACCATGCGTTGACTACTGCTGTTTTTTCCATCACGGGAAAAATATCATGGGCATCGCCTAGCCATAAATCCAGGCTAAAACGTTCATCTGGAAAGGATAAACGATGACAGCCTGCTATCGGTATTGGGTACTGTGCAATCAGTTGATCAGCTAAAGGTTTCAGTTCAGGCCATGCATTTAAGGCACGAATCAGATCATCTTTGGATAATGGAAACTTTTCTACAGAAATGGCATGCAGATGGCTATGATTGTCCGGGCGAGCTTGTTGCCAAAGCTGCCATAAAGCTAAAATATTTAAACCTGTGCCAAAACCGGTTTCACCAACACAGAAATATTCAAAATCATTCAGCTTTGCCAGGCGGGTCGATAAATCGTTGCCGTTTAAAAACACATGCCGTGTTTCAAGCAGGCCATTATCTTTAGAGAAATAGACATCGCCAAACTGTTTGGAAACGGGAACCTCAATGCCATCGACGTGTTGCCAATCCAGATCGGCAGTTTGAATAGGATGAGACAAACCTAAATAACCTTTAAATCAAGCTGTAAAACTAAATGAAGCAGTAAATATCGTCATTACCACTGACGACGACGTTTGGTATAGACATAACTGGCAATCAGGAAGCCCAGCAACACGCCGACGGCAATCGTCGCTGCGCCGTATAAAAACATCTGGGCACTACGTTCGCTTTGCAACACCTGCACCTGAACGCCCAAACTGTCGTTTTTCAATTGCAGTTCCTGGTTTTGTGACAAGGCATCTAAATTGGCTTTTTCCAATTGCTGTAAGCGGGTGGCCTGATCTTTAACTAATGCCTTCACTTTGGCATCTTGCACTGCTTTATTCTTGGCAATTTGTTCTGCAGTCAGAGGTTTGGCCTCCAAGGGTAAACCATTGGCATCCAGCTTGGTCGCAGGAACAGTACCCGGCTTATTTGCAGCTAAAGTTTGTGGGGTGGTTTGTGGTGGAGGTGTTGCAGTCGTTGCTTGAGCAGCAGGGGCTACAGCAGGTGTCGGAGCAGGAGCAGATTCCACCGCCCAAGCTGTTGAACAGATTAAAGAGAAACCCAATAAGCTTGAAACTACAACACGCATGATTTTATCCTTGAGGGAAAGCTTTATTAAAAGGTTTCACATCAATATGAGCATAGACGCCTTCTTTTAAGAAAGGCTCATCTTGTAGCCATGCATCCAGGGATTCGCGGTTTTCAAAGTCAACAATAATCGTGCTGCCATAAAAACCTGCCTGTGGATTGCCGGGATCTTTAGGCATGGCACCTGCCACAATTAAACGACCCTCATCATTTAATTTTTGCAGACGTTCCAAATGCTTTGGACGTGTAGCTAGACGTTTTTCGACTGTACCCTCGTTATCGGTACAGGTTACGACGAATAAAGGCATATTCTTTCTCGATCAGTTGACCTGAATTATGCTTCAGGCGACTTAAAATATTTGCGCAAGACAATAAACTGAACAATGATAAAGGAAAACATCACAATCATGTCACCAAATGCGGTAAATTCGCCCCAATATTTTCCGCCAGCAAATAGAAAAGCGAAAAAAACATGCAAGAACGACATGAATGCGAACATGCCAGCCCAGGCAAAGTTTAAATTTTTCCAGCCTTGGGCAGTTAAATTAAAGATGGGACCAAATAAACGCTGAATCAGAGGTTTCTTATCTTTGGTAAAATAAGGTGAAAGCAGGAAGGCACCCGCAAAAACGATATTTAAAAGCGCTGCTTTTAAACGGATATAAAAATCATCGCTCAGCATTAAGGTTATACCACCAAAAATGACCGTCATAAACAGCACAATCCATTGCTGTTTATCCAGGCGGAATTTCTGGCTGACAAATAAGATGCCATACACCACCAGCATTGAGATGATCAGACCTGCGGTAGCCACCAAAATGTTATTATTATCAATACCTCCCGCTGAGCCGATCAAATGTAATAGCGGATGCTCGGTATCTTTTGGATCAACAGTTTTATATAAATAAAAGAAAATAATGAGTGGCACAAAGTCTAAAAGTGCTTTCATGTTAGAGTATCTAAATCTGATCAAATAAATGACATAGTATAAGTGATGCAAGGCGTAGATTTACATACACATAGTAATATTTCTGATGGAACTTTGTCTCCAGAACAACTTGTGCATGCAGCCGTGGAAAAAGGCATTCATACCCTTGCGCTGACGGACCACGATAGCATGGATGGCTTAAAATTAGCTGAAAATATTGCACAGGATTTACCATTGAACATTATTTCCGGTGTGGAAATTTCCAGCCAATGGTCGCGTCCGGCAACGAAAAAAAACTATGCTGTACATGTGGTTGCATTGAATATGCAAAACCCAGAACCGTTACTTGCCTTACTGGAGCAGCAAAAACAGATTCGTGCAATTCGTGCCAAACAGATTTGTGATTTGCTAGTTCCGCTGATTGGTGAGGATATTTATGCCGATGTGATTGCCAAAGTGGAGGGTGTTGCAGACCGGATTACCCGAACGCATATTGCGAAAACTTTGGTGGAAAAAGCTTATGTGAGTCGAGCCCAACAGGCCTTTGATAAATATATTAAAGAAGGCAAAAAGGCCTATGTGAAATTTGATGGCTTGGGCTTAGAAGAAACCATTCAGGTGATTCATGAGAGTCAAGGTTTCGCTGTGCTGGCGCATCCGACAAAATATGATTTATCAGCAACTAATATCCGTTATCTGATTGAAATTTTTTCAAAGTTTGGTGGGGATGCCGTGGAGCTTCCACCTGCGATTGAGCCGGCTTCAACCCGGCAGATGGTCGATCGGATGATTGAACAGTTTGGGCTTAAGGTCTCTGTGGGCAGTGATTTTCATGGTGACAATATGCCGTGGATCAAGCTGGGCAATATTCCGCGCGTTAAGGAAGGACAGGTAGGGGTTTGGGAGAGTTTTGTTTAGTTATGTTTAGTTATGTCCTCATTCCCTTGCAGAACAATGTTCCTCATCCCAAAGGGAAAAGGAGTTCCCTCTCCTTTAAGGAGATGAGAAGCACAGCTTCGTAAAGGAGAGGTCATAAATTAAAGCAGATTATTATCTTGTGCCTGAATAGGTGGCGGGGTCGGCTTACCTAAGGTGCTCAATAATTCAATCTCGATGGTGCGTACCAATGAATCTAAGGGCAGATCATTGCTTTGGGTACCAAACGGTTCTTCGATTTCTGAACTTAAAGCATCCAGACCTAGAAAAGTATAAGCCAAAATACCGACCATTAAAGGCGTCGCCAAACCCAAGGTTGAACCCAGGCTAAACGGTAGCATAAAACAGAAAAAGTACACGGTACGATTCAGCAGCACCGAATAGGCAAAAGGTAAAGGGGTGGTGGCAATACGGTCACAACCGGTTTGAACCCGACTCAGTTCAGCCACATGCTGGTTCATTTGAGTATAAATAATGTCGGAAATTTCACCTTCTTTCAGCGCCTGCATCAATTCCCATTGAATCAGGCTCAAGGTGTATTGCGGTGCATTGGCCTGCTGGTAAAGCTGGGTTATAGCCTGTTGGCTCATACCGCTGGTTTCTACTAGTGCCTTAGGATTAGCTGTCTGGTGACGCAAACGGTCACGCAGTACATTGGCAAACACAATCACGTGCTGAATAATGCGTTCACGACGTCCTTGGCTGAGCATGCGACAATCACGGTCAAAATGCCGGGCATTGGCAATCAACATACCCCAAAGTTTACGGGCCTCCCACCAGCGGTCATAACAGGCGGTGTTTTTAAAGCCGAGAAAAATCGAGAGCACCACTCCAATTAAGGTAAAGCCTACCAGTGGAAGTTCCGGAAAATGAAAGTAACCAATATAGGACAGCCCGCCAATCACTGAGGAGATCAGCATGACCACACCTAAAGGCGGCAAAACCTTGGGCAGGATGGTTCCGCGCCAGGAAAAGAGCAGCTTGAATACACTAGGTTGATCACGAACAATCATATTATTAGTATCATCAAAATTTTTTGTTGATCTTCAGTGTTAGCAGGTCTTTTGTCAATATTTGTCAGCATAATTGTGGCGTTTAAATCAGCCCCAGTTCAGCCAATGAGCAGGTTCCTTCTGGTGACACGATACAATGGTCAATCAGCTTGATTTCCAATAATTGACAGGCCGTTAGAATACGCCGGGTAAGCTCAATGTCGGCACGGGAAGGCTGAGCTATTCCCAAAGGATGATTGTGTGCAATCACGATGCTACTGGCATGTTGATGGATCGCATAGCGTAGCAATTGATTTGTAGAAATTTCACACGAATTAAGCGAACCGTAGAACATTTTTTTAAAGCTAATTTTTCTTAAATGCGCATCAAGGCAAAGTACCGCAAAAACTTCCTGCATTTCACCCAGTAATTCGAATTTCAAAAAATCCAGGAGTATTTTTGAATTGCTTAATTCTATTTTTTCCTGCTGTAAATGGGTGGAAATATAGCGTCGTCCCAATTCCTTCACTGCAATCAGTTGGGCATATTTGCTTACCCCGATACCATGAAACTGGCTTAAATCCTGAAGCTCGGCATCCAAAATAGAGTTCAGCCCACCAAAATGCTGCAATAACAGGCGGGATAGTTCCACGGCAGAATGTTGCTTGGAACCGGAGCGTAAAAAGATGGCCAGCAGTTCCGCATCTGACAGACTGGCAGCACCTTGTTGAATCAGCCTTTCACGTGGACGTTCCTGTTCAGGCCAGTGTTTAATCGATAAATTCATTGTTTTTAGACTTTTTTGTTATTAGTAATGATTATTAACCAAGTTGCCGACTTGGGGATGACTTTATTTAATGCTATTGTGAGCGCCACTGCAACAGAAAGGTAGCCTGTTCGTGAGCTTCGATTTGAGTGTGATTCCAAATAAAAACATTGTTTTAGCGGTAACTGGTGGTATTGCGGCATATAAAAGTGCCATTTTGGTCCGTCGTTTAAAAGAGGCGGGCTTTAATGTCCGTGTGGTGATGACGCAGGGGGCGCAAGCTTTTATTACTCCGTTAACATTCCAGGCCTTGTCTGGAAATCCGGTACATACTGAATTACTCAATTCTGAAGCCGAAGCCGGCATGGGCCATATCGAATTGGCGCGTTGGGCTGACTTACTGCTGGTTGCCCCGGCAACTTGTGACACGTTGGCAAAGTTTGCGACAGGTTTGGCTGATGATTTACTCAGTACTTTATATCTGGCAACCAAAGCACCGGTTTGGGTAGCCCCGGCAATGAATCAGCAAATGTGGGCAGCCAAAGCCACACAGCGTAATTTAAATACCCTGGTGGAAGATGGCGTGCATGTGATTATGCCGGATGCCGGATCACAGGCCTGTGGCGATGTCGGTTTGGGACGTATGCCTGCACCGGAAGATTTAGCGCGACAAGTCACCGAATACTTCCACAAGGCGCAGCGTGCGATTGCAGAAAAGTTTGGCATGCTGGCCGGTAAACATGTAGTGATCACAGCAGGACCTACACGTGAAGCGATTGATCCAGTCCGTTATATTTCTAACCATAGTACCGGCAAGATGGGCTTTGCCCTGGCTGCGGCCTGTTATGCAGCAGGTGCAAAAGTCACTTTGATTGCAGGACCGGTCAGTCTGGATACCCCAAATGGTGTGCGCCGTATTAATGTACAGTCTGCAATGCAGATGCTGGAACATAGTATGGATCAGTTGGATAAAGGCTGTGACATCTTTATTGCCACGGCGGCGGTGGCGGATTACCGCGTGGCAGAAATTGCCGAGCATAAAATCAAGAAAGCCGGCGATGAACTGAATGTGGCTTTAATTAAAAATCCGGATATTGTGGCAACCATTGCCCAGCAACAAAAACGTCCATTTATGGTGGGATTTGCTGCTGAAACCCGCAATGTTGAAGAATATGCAGCGGGTAAGCTGGTGGCGAAAAAACTGGATATGATTGCCTGTAATGATGTTTCACGTCCTGACATCGGTTTTGCCTCTGATGAAAATGCCATGATTGTGTTCTTTGCTGAGCAGTATCAAATGCAGCAGCGAGATCTGGAAAAAGCATCGAAACAGGAAATCGCCCAGCAGCTGGTGGAAGCGATTCATGATGCATTGCATCATAAAATGCAGCCTGTTTAAAAAAAGCGAGACCATAGAATAAAATGCAACATTTCCGTTGCATTTTTTATGGCATCTACACTATGTTTAACGCTTAAAGTGCAAATGTTCAGAACAATTTAACTGTAACAATAAGCTTCTTATTTTTTGAAACGTATCTTTACAAGGACATCAACATGATCAAAAAAACTGTAGCCACAGTGATTTTTTCTGCCGCTTTGTCGTTCAGTAGCCTGGGTTTTGCCGGTGCGCTTGAACAAAATATGATGACGCTTGGAAAAAACTTTAAAATGTTTAACAAGGCTGATAATCAGAAGGATGCACTAAAAGCACTGGATAATATGAAGGCTGCTGCTTTAGATGCAAAAAAAGTGAAGTTAAAAGCTCATGATGTAAAAGCACCAAGCTCAGATACTTTATACAGTCAATTGCTGGTGGAGATTGAAAAAACCAGATTATTGGTTCAAAGTGGTAAATTGGATCAAGCCAAAGTAGAAGGCAAAAAAATTGCTCTGGTGAAAGATCAGGGACATGCGGTTTATAATCATCACTAATTTAATGTACATTTACCGTTTAAGGTTTGGAAGGGTGAAGTTAGATTAAGCACATCGTTTTATCTCGTGATTGTCAGATGAACTGTGTAAATCTTGCTTCAGCAAGCCTTATTCATAATTTAAATAAAAAATGCCAGCCCATTCAGCAATAGGCTGGCATTACTTTTTATGAGGATAGTTGCAATCAACTTGATGCTAGATGTGCCTGATTTTCTCTGACATACTCTTCAGTACGTTGCATGGCTTCCTGAATATTAATCAAGGCTGTTTCTACATCTTTTAGGGTTTTGGCATTGCCGCCACTTAAAGCCTGACGCCATTTACGTGCACCCGGCAAGTTCTGGAACAACCCGAGAATATGACGGGTGATAATCGAAAGTGGAGCACCTTCCTGCATGCGTTTAGCAATATACGGCATCATTTGCGCCATAATATCAAAACGGTCAGGCGCTTCCAGGTTCCATAATTGTCCCAGTTCAGCCAATAAATATGGATTGTGATAAGCCTCACGACCAATCATCACCCCATCGACATGTTTTAAATGCGCTTGGGTTTCGGCCAAGGTTTTGACCCCACCATTAATCTCAATCAGCAGGTTTGGACGGTCTTGTTTTAAACGGTGCACATCTTCATAACGTAAAGGTGGAACATCACGGTTTTCTTTCGGCGATAAGCCCTTAAGCAAGGCAATCCGGGCATGTACGATGAAATTGTCACAACCGGTTTTAGCTACGGTATCGACAAAATGCAGCATTTCTTCATAAGACTGCATGTCGTCAATACCAATACGGTGTTTGACAGTGACAGGAATATCCACGGCATTGCGCATTTCAGCAATACATTCAGCAACCAGGTCAGGTTCTGCCATTAAACATGCGCCAATTTTATTGTTTTGTACGCGGTCGCTCGGGCAGCCGACATTTAGGTTGACCTCATCATAACCCCAGTCTTGCGCCATTTTAGTACAGGTTGCCAAGTCTTTTGGATTTGAACCGCCAAGCTGTAGCACAATCGGGTGTTCTTCGTGGTTGTAGTCCAAATGACGTTCTGCACCACCAAATAGAATTGCACCAGTCGTCACCATTTCGGTGTACAGAATGATATTCGGATTAAACAGGCGGGCAAAAAAACGATAGTCACGTGTGGTCCAATCCATCATCGGTGCAACCGAAATGCGAGGCTGTAAAGATTGCAGAGCAGTCATGGCATAAACCTGAAATAATGAAAAACCGAAGCGCGGATTATACGAGGTTTGATGAAAAATCGACAGTCGCTTGCAGCGATCATTGCCTTTATTAAAGTCTTAAAATCAACTGTGCAGTCAGCTTAGAATTTGTATAGGACTTACGCATTGACGGATTCAAAAAAGTATTAAAATACTTTATAAAGTATCTGTGATCAGACGAATTAAACATGCTTCTACAGCAACTTGTACATTACCCATTTATATGGGCTTTCTCATGAC
>NZ_VOYP01000004.1:0-56334 GCF_013420235.1 Acinetobacter sp. YH01022
TCAGCAGAAAAAACTTTAACTACTTTTAAAATAGAAGCAACATTATAACTAATTTTATTCGCATCAATTTTAATCACTTTTTTCTTTTTCAGCTCTTCAACTACAACTTTTGCTACCTCTTCTTCCACTTTTAAATTAGCTTTTAAAGAATTGATTAAACTTTCTAATTTTGCAGGTTTGCTAAAATTTTGTTTTTGTAAATTTTCACAATAAAGATAAACCATTTTATCTACATTAAACTCAGCTTTTAACTCCTGTACAATATGAGGAGCGACCAGCGGTTTTTCTTGAATAATAGTCACATCAAATTGTGCAATTTTAAGTAAATCAGCAATATAATCCATTGAATGATCATTCGACATTAGCTCAAAATTGAATTCTTTTGCACTGACTTGTGTTGATAATTGACCCGCAATAAATGCTAAACCAAAATCCGCAGCATCCTTACCAACTCTCGGCATTTTAAGCACTTTCAATTTACCATTCATCACATAGGGTGAGATTTTTACTAACCCATCTAAGCTGAAATTCACTGGAGATTTTGCATAAACCAAATAAATGGAGTGATATTGGGATAAATATCGCAATAAATCTTTTTCTGTTTTATGTAAATTCTCTATATCCAATAATAATATTTTTTTCATGCTTCCCCTCATGCGATGAAATTAATTCAGGAACAGCTCATGACTATACAGGACCTCACTGCCATTCCAGTAAATATATCCCTTTTCAATCAATTCCTTAAGCAACAATCGCACATCCGACTTCGGGAAAAGCTGCTCCAGCAAATCGCGCAAGGCATAAATGTCTTTGGGTTTGTCGGATTTTAATTCGCGTAGTTTTTGCGCCACAATCACCTGCACCGGATCAATCTTGGAAAAGTTTTTAAATAACTCTTTTTGCGCCTGATGCAAAGTTTTGGCCTGTCCGTCCTGCACTTCTTCTACGTCTTGTCGTGAAGATTCAGTAGATAACTCCGCAAAAGCAGCAGAAATATTTGGAGATTTTTCTACCGATGTTTTCTGCTCCAAGTCCAGCTGCATCCATTGCTTAATGACTTTTTTACGGAAACTGATTTGCTGGTCAAAACGTTTCACAATTTTTAGATTAATCAATAAGCCAGTGAGATGCTGAAGCTGATCATTTTCGACTTGCAAAATATTCGCCAGCGAGTTCTTCAGTTTCTCCAGCGTATTCGGTTTGCCCTTCATTTTCCCTAAAGCATCACAATACTTTTTGACTAACAGCAAATCAGGTTTTTGCAGAATCGTCTCGACACTGGGAATTTTGTATTTTGAATTTAAAGCCGGTTCTTCAGCCTGAACCTGAATCAGGCTACAGTTCAGGTTGGAAGACTGCAGCATTTCTAGCAGCGTTTCACTGCTTGGCATGGCAGATATGAGTTCAATAGAGGTATCGGCATCTAGCAGCGCAAGCAGTTGTCCAACCACAACTGCGTATTCAAACTCTTTATGCTCGACTTCTGCCGTTTCCAGAATGACCACTTGCCCGCTGCTGACCCAACTTGAAAATTCTGTTAAATCTTCCAGAGAATATTCAAATTTTCCCTGGCAATTAAACAGGTAAATTGCCGCGTAATGCGGAATGATGTTACGTAACAATTGCGCAGTCGGCATATTATTTTCAAGATCAAGAAGAACGACTTTATGACTCATATCTTCGAATAGACAGTTCGGCTAGGCAGATGCGGTGCATTAGAACGGGAACCATGGCAAAGGTCAAATATTTTATGCTTGAGGTTTTCTATTCTGCGCCATAACTTAACCGGAATGCCCTGCGTTTAGAAGGTTATTCAATGGCGCAGAAAAGGATAAGTTAAGTTCTTTTTCAAATAAAAAAGCCCTGATCAATACCAAGGCTTTAATACACGGACGGGTCCGGCTCAATAATGCGGTGGGCGGTTGGTCATCGGGTCAAATGCAGCAATGCCTTCCGATAAATCGGCCGATTCCACACGCTGATAAAGCAGCTGCATTTGCTTCTTTAAATCCATAATTTCAATATGTTGGCGTGTCACCTGTTCATTGAGTTGTTCAACTAAATCATCTAAAAATGTAATTCGGACTTGCAAATCTTCCAAGTGTGCGGAAAATGACGCCTGATCATTAAGATTTTTTTGTTTAGTCATTTTAAGTCCTCATTGGGGATTTCAGGAAACAGTATGGCCTATATTACTTTAAGGGATGTCCAACTTGCGTTTGGCGGACCGTCCCTGCTCGACGGCGCGAACTTTAATCTGGAACGCGGTGAACGGGTCTGTTTGATTGGCCGTAATGGTGAAGGTAAGTCTACCTTACTTAAACTCATCGAAGGAAGTTTACTGCCTGATAGCGGTGAAGTTTCGTTGCAAAATGGCATTACCATCTCCATGCTGGCTCAGGATGTCCCGATGGATTCCGGCAAAGTCGCTGATATTGTTGCCGAGGGTGCAGGTGAAGCTGCCGAAGTATTAAAAGCATATCATGAAGCCAGTGATGCCTGTGTACTGGGAGATATGGAAGCCTGCGACCGTATGGGTCATTTGCAACATAAAATGGATCAGCTGGATGGCTGGGCTTTAGAGACCAAAGTCAATTCCATTTTAAGCAAGATGGGGCTAGATCCTGAGGCAGATCTGGCTGATTTATCCGGTGGTCGTAAACGTCGTGTACTGCTCGCCCGTGCTTTGTTGATGCAACCCGATGTGTTGCTGCTGGACGAACCGACCAACCATCTGGACGTTGAAAGTATTGAATGGCTGGAAAAATTCCTGCTTGATCAAAATAACCTGACCCTGTTATTTATTTCGCATGACCGTTCATTTGTCGACAACATTGCCACCCGTATTGTAGAGCTGGATCGCGGCATTTTACGCAGCTATGAAGGTAACTATTCACGTTATCTCGACTTAAAAGCGCAGCAAATGGAAGCCGAAGAAAAGCAGAATGCGCTGTTTGATAAAAAACTGGCCGAAGAAGAAGCCTGGATTCGCCAAGGCATTAAAGCACGCCGTACCCGTAACGAAGGCCGTGTCCGTGCCTTAAAAGCCTTACGTGAAGAATCCAAGGCACGTCGCTTCCAGCAAGGCAAAGTCAGCATGGCGACTCAGGAAGCCAACCGTTCAGGCAAAATGGTGTTCGAAATTGAGCATCTACGTGTGGCATTTGGCAATCAGGAACCCATTATCAAGGATTTCTCAGCGCTGGTCTTACGTGGCGACCGCATTGGTTTAGTCGGTGATAACGGTGTCGGCAAAACCACCCTGATTAAAGCCATTTTAGGTGAAATTGAACATGGCGGTTCGGTGAAAACCGGTACCCAGCTTGAGGTTGCCTACTTTGACCAGCTGCGTAATGCACTGGATCTGGAAAAATCCGTGGCGGCAAACGTCTCTGAAGGTTCGGACTTTGTTGATGTCAACGGTGGGCGTCGTCACATCTATAGCTATTTACAGGACTTCCTGTTCTCGCCTGAACGTGCGCGTACCCCGGTCAAAGCTCTTTCCGGTGGTGAACGTAACCGTATTCTGCTTGCCAAACTGTTGCTCAAACCATCCAACCTGATTGTGATGGACGAACCCACCAACGACCTGGATATGGTAACGCTTGAACTGCTGGAAGAAATGCTCGGCGATTATAAAGGTACTCTGTTACTGATTTCGCATGACCGTGCCTTTATGGACAACGTCGTGACATCCACCTGGGTATTTGACGGCAAAGGCAATATCGATGAATACATCGGCGGTTATCAGGATTACTTGCAACAACGTCCTGATCAGACTGTGGTTGATCAGAAAAGTGATGTCAAAAAAGCCGTGGCCAAAGCAGAAGCCAAAGCGGCTGAACCTGCTCCGGCAAAGAAAGTGAAACTCAGCTATAAAGATCAGCGTGCTTTAGAGCAACTGCCTGCTGAAATGGAAGCGCTGGAAAAAGAGCAAGCTGAAATTAACGCTCAACTTGCCGATGGTTCCCTGTTTGTGAGCGATGCAGACAAAGCCATGAAACTTTCCAACCGCTTGACTGAAATTGATGACCTGTTACTGGAAAAATTAGAGCGTTGGGAAGAATTAGAAAATCTTGTTAACAGCAACTGATCTGATTCATTCTAGGGGCACCTGTAATTGGCGTTGCAGGTGCTTTTTTATTAAAAAAATAACTTCATGTTACACTTGCAAAAAACTTTTGTTCAAAATGGTCACTATGAGTAAAAAGCCAGATTACACTCCCGGAGAATTCCAATGGTCTTTCCTGCTCCCTCAATATTGGGGCATCTGGATTGGGATTGTCTTACTGATGATTTTGGCGATCTTACCTTGGGCGATTCAGTACCGCTTGGCCACTTTTATTGGCAATCTGGCCTTCGACAAGCTGAAATCGCGCCGCAAAACCACAGTCCGTAACCTGAAAGTTTGTTTTCCTGAGTGGTCTGCACAGCAAGTTCAGGAGAATGCACGTCAAGTTTTTATCGACCAGATGATTGGTATTTTTGAAACCTTGAATGCCTGGTACTGCCCGCAATGGTTTAAAGGCCGCGTTACGATTGAAGGTCTGGAACATATTCAAAATGCCCAAGCCGCAGGAAAAGGGGTTTTACTGCTTGGTACGCATTCTACTTTGCTGGATGCCGGTGGCTACCTGTGTGCCCAGTATTTCGAACCGGATGTGGTTTATCGTCCGCAGAACAATCCTTTGCTCGATATGCTGATTTACCGTTGTCGTGCCACTATTTATGCCCACCAGATTGACCATGACGACATGCGTGGCCTGATCCGCAATCTGAAAGAGGGTCATGCCATCTGGTATAGCCCGGATCAGGATTTTGGTTTAAAACAGGGTGTGATGGCACCGTTTTTCGGTACTCCTGCTGCCACGGTAACGGCACATCGCCGTTTACTGAAAATATCCAAAGCCGTACCGATTCCTTTATATTTTTATCGTAGCGGTGATTTAAAAGATCCGCGTTATCATGTGCTGATTGAACCTGTGGTGGATAATCTGCCCAGTGAAGATGAAGTCGATGATGCCACACGTGTCAACCAGATTATTGAACGTCAGCTGCGTATTGCCCCGACCCAATATATGTGGTTCCATCGTCGCTTTAAAACTCGTCCGGAAGGCTTTGAGAAAATCTATTAATAAGATAATTAAGATAACTAGGAAACCTCGCACAGAATCTACTATTGTGTAAAGGCGACAAGGATGTCGCCCGTTGGACTGCGATATCATGGATGTATCGTCAGTTACTTTTGCAGAAACAAAAGTAAAGAATAAACTCCTAATATTGGATAAATGAACGGTAAAACTCCGCTTTGCGACAACCCTAAAGGCAAAAAACCATGAAAGTGATGCAACTTCTTCCTGAACTGAATAGCGGTGGCGTAGAACGCGGTACTTTAGAAATCGCCCGTGCCTTGGTTGCAGAAGGTCATAAATCTTTGGTGGTGTCGAATGGTGGCCGGCTGGTGGCCCAGCTTGAAGCGGAAGGTTCAACACATTTGACGCTAGCCATTCATAAAAAAGCCCTGTCGAGCTTATGGCAAATTCGTCCGCTACGTCAGCTGATTGAACAGCACCAACCAGATATCGTGCATGTACGTTCCCGCGTGCCTGCATGGCTGACCCATTTTGCTTTAAAAGGCATTCCTGCTGCGCGTCGTCCACATTTAATTAGTACCGTGCATGGCTTCTATTCGATTAACCGTTATAGTCAAATTATGACCCAGGCTGAAAAAGTCATTGCAGTATCGGATAGCGTGGTGAAATACATCACCGACAATTATAAAAATTGCCCAGCACAAGATATCGTGCGGATTTACCGTGGTATAGACCCTGTAGCATTTCCGCATAGTTATCAGCCTTCTGCGCAGTGGCTGAATCAAACCTTTAAAGACTTTCCTGAACTGGAAAACAAGTTTTTACTCTGTCTTCCAGGACGGATTACCCGTTTAAAAGGTCATGAAACCCTGATTGGATTGGTCGAAAAATTACAGCAACAATACCCCAACTTGCATGCGGTAGTGGTGGGTGGAGCCGATCCGAAAAAAGCCGCTTATTTGAAAGAAATGCAGGACACAATTCAAGGCAAAGGCTTAACTGACAAAATCACTTTCGTTGGTCATCGCTCAGATATTCGTGAATGGCTGGCATTTAGCGATGTGGTGCTCTCCCTTTCCAATCAGGCAGAAACCTTTGGTCGTACTGCTTTAGAAGCACTATCGGTAGGCACTCCGGTGATTGGCTGGAACCGTGGCGGGGTTGCGGAGATCTTATCGCAGCTGTATCCACAAGGTTTAATTGCCGTGGATGATCACACTGCACTGTTCAATGCAGTCAAGAATCATCTGGATGAACCGCAACAAGTAAAGCCAGTCACAACGTTTAGCTTGAAAGAGATGTGTGATCAGACGCTTCACTTATATAAGCAAGTCTTGAAATAGACTTCATTGATGAGTCATTTTTCAATGGCGACAAGCTGTTAGTAATACCGAAATTAAAAGCAAATTTTCGTAAACATTGAATAATTGGATATATGATGAGGATGGCAGGCATTGATATTTCGAAAGCCATAACGTATTAAACCCTCCACACCCGAAATCGTGCCATGAGCCAAATGAGCAGCGGCCAGAAAATGGTATTGATGATATCGTGCACACTGGCACCAATGTGCCACAGCCCATGATTGATTAAATCATCACGGGCATCCAACAGCTCTGCAGCAATTGCAACAATAAGCACAGCCAAAATCGCCCACTTCGACTTCAACTGATGATGGTGGAAAAACGCCACGATAAAAAATAGCGTCAGCCCTGCATAAATATGTAAAGCATCACGTGATAGTTCAGTAAAATTTACGACATAAATTTTAAGTTCTTGAAATGTTGATAAATACATGGCTGAAATTTTATTTTCAAGAGGTTCTATAAAACCATAGACCCGAGTTCTGCATCCTGCAAAACTCGGGTCTATGAGGTTGTGCTTTCAAATGTTATTTTTATTCTGTTATTGCTATCCATTGCTGCATCATATCCATGATGACTTTCTATCAGCCATGTGTTTGATCTTCCATAATGGGATTTTCCTTTCCCGGCTCCTTGGCTGATGAGTACAGATTAAGCTAGTTTATAAAAAAGAAACATTCGCAATTGACCTAAATCAATGTAAGCCATTTCGTACACTTTTCTATTATTTAATCTGCCTGCTTGATTGCATTTTTATAGCTCTGGGTAATTTCATCGGTGACTGGTTTTTCTTCTTTTTCAGCTTTTTCAATACCTTCTTTTATTGTTTCTTGTGCCTGCTGTTCATCAGCATCCGTTTGCTCCAGTTCTTCTTGCACCCGTTCAAAAACACGTCCTGTCTGTAAAACCACATAAACCGGAAAATGGTCTGAACCGACATGAGGCAACCGTTTCATGTGAACCAAAGCAAAATCAGTACTGTGAAAAATATGATCCAGTGACCAACGCAATAAGGGATAATCGGCATGGAAGGTATTGACAAAGTGACGCCCCACCCGTGGATCGAGCAAACCACTCATGCGCTGAAACAGTCGGGTCGTTCGCGACCAGGCCACATCATTCAAGTCTCCCATCACAATACAGCTTTCATCCAGATCCTTGATCTGGTCACCCACAATTAATAGTTCCGCATCCCGTAGCGTCGAATCTTTCGCTTCAGTGGGGCTCGGCGGTTTGGGATGCAAGCAATAAAGTTGTACCGGTTGACCTGAACGTAAAATGACTGTGGTATGAATGGAAGGAATCTCATTACTTAAAATGAACTTGACCTCGGTATCTTTCAGCTCTAAACGGCTATACAAATGCATGCCGTATAAATTATCCAGAGGTACAGGCACCCGATAGGGATAATCTTTTTCAATCGCGGAAAGTGCTTTTTGCCAGACCCGATCTGATTCTAGCGTTAACAGCAAATCTGGCTGATGCTTTTGAATCTGCTCAATCAACAACTGGTATTGGGTATTTGACGTTAGTACATTGGAAATGATCAGGGAAATTTGCTTGTCTGGATTCAGCTGATGTTTGCGAACATGCTTGACCTGCTTTTTCCAAAGAAAGGTATAAGGCAGCACCATTTTGAGCTGGTACGCCAGTGCCGCAATCAGACCGATAAAAATAATTTCCCGTGTTAAATTCCAGGGTTGGTCCCAGACCAGCAGCAGAACAAAAGCAATCAGTCCTAAAACCAGAATTTGTAGCCGTGGAAAATCAGCACCTCGAATCCACCACTCATCCCGTGGAATCAGTGACCAGAATGTCAGCCATATCACTAAAACTGCAATTATTTCCACCCAAATCATCAGCTTTACTCTGTTTATCTTGGTAATTCGATCTGCAGTTGAAAAACTTTATCAATTTTGTATGTAACATAAACAAGAGATTTCTCTCAATAATATTGATGTTTTCATTATGTAGTACTTGCAGTCACGTCCCTTTTTGATACACTCGAATCCCTTTTGATTTTTTTTAACGCACCGAGGCGAAGTGGCATGAAAGTAGGTCTGGTCGGTTGGCGCGGGATGGTAGGTTCCGTCCTTATGCAACGTATGGTTGAAGAGAATGATTTTGCTCATTTTGAGCCATTCTATTTTTCTACCAGTAATGCAGGTGGTGAAGCGCCTGCGTTTGGCGGTAAGACTGCCCCAGCACTTATGGATGCGACAGACATTAACAGTCTGAAGCAAATGGATGTCATTATTACCTGCCAGGGTGGTGATTACACCACTGACATTTTCCCGAAACTGAAAGCTGAAGGCTGGAATGGTTACTGGATTGATGCAGCTTCTACCTTACGTATGGATGATGAAGCCATCATCGTGCTTGATCCGGTCAACATGAACGTGATTAAAGATGGCCTGGTGAATGGTACTAAAACATTCGTTGGCGGTAACTGTACCGTTTCCTTAATGCTGATGGGCTTAGGTGGTCTGTTCCAAAACAATTTAGTGGAATGGGCAACTTCGATGACTTATCAGGCCGCTTCTGGTGCGGGCGCGCAAAACATGCGTGAACTCATCAACGGTATGGGTTACTTGTATAACAATACTAAAGATTTGTTAGATGACCCTCGCTCTCCAATTTTAGAGATCGATTCTAAAATTGCGGCTTTACAACGCAGCGAAGGTTTCCCATCAGCAAACTTTGGCGTGCCTTTAGCAGGTTCTTTGATTCCGTATATCGACAAACAGCTTGAAAGCGGTCAGTCGAAAGAAGAATGGAAAGGCCAGGTTGAAACCAACAAGATTCTGGGTAACTCGCAGATTGTTCCTATTGATGGTCACTGTGTGCGTATTGGTGCAATGCGCTGCCATTCTCAAGCACTTACATTGAAATTGAAGAAAGATGTACCGCTTGATGAAATCGAAGACATTATCCGTAATGCAAACGATTGGGCAAAAGTCGTTCCCAACACCCGTGAAGCATCGATGACCGATCTGACGCCAGTGGCTGTTACAGGTACCCTGTCTGTTCCAGTGGGCCGTTTGCGTAAACTGAATATGGGTAAAGAATACCTTGGCGCATTCACTGTCGGCGATCAGCTGCTATGGGGTGCTGCAGAACCTTTACGCCGTATGTTACGTATCCTGATTGATTACAAAAATGCTTAAGTGCTAAATGAAAGAAAAGCCGATCACAATTGATCGGCTTTTTTATGTATCCTTTATGTTAAATGTTTTACAATTCTGCAACACCTCGTTAATGTATAACTTTCGCAATACGATAAGAAACCGAGCTAAAGATTAAGATGACCGTATATAACAAATTAAAGATAGCCATTTTAGCCATTATTGCTTCGCAGAATATTCATGCGATTACTATTGATCCTATTCAAGTTCAATCTGCAGCAGGTGAATTATTGTATGCGGAAATGAATTTTCGCAATGCTGATCCTCATGCACAAATCCAGGCCAGCCTGGCTGATGCAGAAGATATCGCAACTTTAGGCGCTGTCTATCATGCTCCCGGACATCTCAATTTCTTTACCCGTCACGATAGCTCGGGCAATGGTGTCATTACTATTACCTCATCACGCCCCTTAACGGATGCTGAATTGAACATTATTGTTAAAATTCAGGAAGGTAATGCGACACGTTTACAGCATATCAAGACCCCTCTGAAGCGCAGCCAGGTAAATACTCAGGCACGGGTCTCAGGCAATGAAAAACCTTTAATGCCTATCACCATTGTGAATGAAAAAGATATTGCCTTACAACTGCCTGAAAGTACGCAATTTCGGATTGAAAAACCACAAACGGCACTACCACAATCATTTGAAGCACCATTAATGGTACATAAAGCGGCACCGCCGATTTTAAATAGTACCTCTGCTGCACCCACCGTCATTTCAGCAATGGCGACACTATCTGCCCAGCCGGTTCAGACTCCACAAAATGCGCCACTCAAAACCAAGAGTTCCATTGCAGCACAACGTTTGACAAAAAATGAAGCGAAAATTTCAGCTAACTCAAACAACTCGAATAACAATGTCTCCACAGACCCTTTAGTCAGACAATATGCAGCATCTGCACATCAACACCTGGCTAAAGCAAAAGTAACAGCAGAACCTGTAGCAGCCGCTGCGCCAAAAGCCAAATCAGAAACAGCGCCTACACCCTCACCTCAGCCTGCGGCTACAGCAACAGCCAACCAGCATGTAGTGCAATCGAATGAGTCACTGTGGGCAATTGCCTCACGTGTGGCCACTGAGCAAAATCGTCCGATTGGCGAAGTCATGAAACAAATCAAGGCCAATAATGAACATGCCTTTATTCAAGGGGATGTGAACCGTTTACGCCGTGGCGCTGCTTTGAATTTAAATACTGTGACCAGCCCTAAAGAAGAGCAAAAAGCAAAAATTGCCCATTTAGCTCAAGCCCCTTCCAAACCGTCCAATCAGTCGGCTAAAGCCAAATATCGCTTGAATCAGGCAGAAATGAGCCTGGTTGCAGAGAAAGAACAAGATTCAGCCAGCGGTTCTGCCAAAAAGAACACAGAAAAAAGGCAAACTTCAAATGAATTATCATTAAAAGTTATGACATCGCGTGAAAAAACCGTTAAATTACAGAGAAACGTAACACAGTTAGAATTGGCATTGCGTAACAAGGATCACAGAATTCAATTATTAAATACTCGTCTTGCCCAATTGCAGCAACAATTGAAAGCACAACAAGTACAGAAAAAGCCAACGCACTAAGGGTGTTATACAATTTGATTTTTTAGGATGGGTTTCATGGATAAAAACTCAATCCTGCAAGGGGTAACAACATGCTGCTTTATGTGATTCCGTTTATATTGTTATTAGTGATCGCAGTTGTATTAAAAAAGCGCGAGGCAAGTAAACAAACAGAACAAACACCAAAGACGAAAAGTAAAAAAGTCACTTCAACCAAAAAGTCACCGCAAAAAACTCAAATTGTGGAAAGCTCGGTTGTTGCAAAGAAAAAAACCACCCCTTTAGCTGCCGATGTCTGCAGTAAAATTGAAGCCCTGATTCGCGAAAAGAACTTTTTCTCAGCCGAAGCACAGATTAATCAGGCTTTAAATAAAGACAATTCACAACATGAGTTGTATTTGTTGTTGCTGGACATTCATATCTTGCAGAAAGATGAATTTGCCATCAGCCAGCTGATTAATCACCTGCGCTCATTAGAACTTGATGATTTTTTAGAACAGGCACTTGCTAAAAAAGCAGCCTATGATCAAGAAAGTGTCACCCCTGCCCCAAATCATGAAATTGTAAACGCTAAAGATACGATTGAGTTTAAGCCATCATCAACTGTTGCTAAAGCAGCTGAACCAGCGGTTGCAGAAACAAAAAATACGGCTGCTTTTGATGCTTTAATGAGTGATGCTGTACCCGCTGCAACAAAAAATGATCTTGCCTTTGATCAGTTACAGCAGGAATCGCGTTCGGCTCAGCCGGAAGTTGTTAAGGAAATCAAACCTCTTGATTTCAATTCTGCATCTTTAAATACAGCACCAAAAGCAGAAATAGCAGCTACTCCGGTGGAAGAAATCAAACCCCTTGATTTCAGCAGTCTATCGCTGGATTCAGCGGCAGAAGCAGCAACTGCACCAGCTGAAGAAATCAAGCCTTTAGATTTTACTAACTTTAAGCTTGATCCTGTACCTGTGGCAGAAACCAAGCCGGAAGCTGCCCCAGTTCAAGAAATTCAGCCTCTGGATTTCTCATTTAGTTTAGACACTGCAACAACCGGGCAAGCAGAAACAGAGAAAGCGGCTAGCATTGAACCTACTGTAGAAGAAAAACCTGAATTTAATTTTGATTTTTCCGTTGCAGAAACTCCAGTAGCTGAAACAAAAGTTGCAACTGAAGAAATTACGCCAAGCCTGGAACTGGACTTTAATTTAGAGTCAGCAAGCACGGTTGAAGAGCCAGCTGTAGAAGTAGCTCCAGCAAAAGCCGCAGGCCTAAACTTTGATATTAGCAATATCAGCTCATCTGCTGCCAAAGCAGATAAAAATGATCCATTGGTTCAGTCTTTCCCCGAACTGATTGAAGTCAATGAAATTAACCTGAATCTAGAACTGGCGCAGCAATATATCCAGCTTGGTGCGTTCGAATCGGCACGTGAATTACTGGCAGAGCAAGAAGCTGGCTATACACCTGAACAACGCCAACAGGCAGATCATTTACGCAATCAAATAGCATCTTAAGCAATTTCGATCTACTATAAAGCAGTCATCCTTGGCTGCTTTTTTTATGATGAAAAAAATAGCGTTAATCTATATGGGCGGTACATTTGGCTGTATTGGTGATCCACTCAGCCCTATGCCAGCTGAGCAATTTATTCCGAAACTGCAACATGTTCTGCCTCTCGATCAGCAGATCGAATGTTTTGTTGCACCAGTCATTCAGGACAGTAGTGCTTGTACAGCCACAGACTGGCTAAAACTGGTTCAATCTATTCAACAACTTCAGTTACAGCAGTTTGAGCATTTTGTGGTTATTCATGGTACCGACACCCTCAGTTATGCTAGTGCGGTGCTGTCACGCTTTCTGGGTCAATCCGCGCATGTGGTCATGACCGGCAGCCAGTACCCCCTGTTAAATACTGCGGGAGACAATACCCGTGAATTTACTGATGCCATTGATAATTTAAACTTTGCCCTGGACTGTGTAGTTAAATATCCGGTGGGAGTTTATTTAGCCTTTCATCATCATTTAGTACATGCACAGACGGCATTAAAAATTCATACCACAGAACTGGATGCCTTTAGCGGGATCAACGCAGCCGAGCCCATTACCCACAGCCCCAGCTATATCGTACATGAGGGTGATATCAGCAAGGCATCGAGGTTTAACTGTTTAAGCTTGATGATGCAACCGCTGGATTTAGCTCAGCAAGTTGCCAATCTGCAAACCATTTGCCAAGCACCGCCAAACTGCCTGATTTTGCAAGGTTTCGGCACAGGCAACCTGGCAGTGAATGAACCATTCATTGCTTGCATTCAAAAACTGCAACAAGCAGGCTGCGTCGTCATTCTCACCACTCAAGTGCCTTTTGGGAGGATTGATCAGCGTTATGCCATCAGCCAATGGAGCCAGCAGACCCATATTCTTCTGAATGACTGTTTGGGACATGCAGATCTTTATGCAAAAGCACTGAAAATGTATTTACAATACGACGCTGTAGACCAATGGCAGGCACATTGGCATGATCACGTGTAATTTGAGGTAAGTATGCAACGTTTTGCAGTCGGTATTGAGTTTTGTGGCATTCGATATAGAGGTTGGCAAACTCAACAGCCTGGCGTTCCAAGCGTGCAGGAAACCATTGAAAAAGTACTCAGTAAAATTGCCGATGAACCGATCATCTTACATGGTGCGGGTCGTACCGATGCCGGGGTCCATGCCACCAATATGGTCGCGCATTTTGATACTAATGCTATTCGCCCGATTCGTGGCTGGCTGATGGGGGCAAACAGTCAGCTTCCTAAAGACATCGCCTTCCAGTGGATCAAGGAGATGGACAGCGATTTCCATGCCCGCTTTAAAGCTCAGGCACGCCGCTATCGCTATGTCGTCTATAACAATCCGCAGCGCCCTGCACTTTTGCATAAGCAGGTCACCCATGCCTACTATCCGCTGGATGTGGAGAAGATGATTGCTGCGGCGAAAAAGTTTGAAGGCACGCATAATTTTGAAAGTTTCCGTGCTGCAGCCTGCCAGTCCAATCAGCCGGTTCGGCATGTCAAACATTGTCGCCTCATTCAACATGGCTGTTATCTGGTGTTAGATATTCAGGCAAATGGCTTCTTGCACCATATGGTACGCAACATTATGGGCTGTTTACTGGAAATCGGTCAGGGCATGTATGAAGTTGACCATATTGACCATATTTTTGCCGCTGAAGATCGCAAAGCAGCAGGAATCACCGCACCACCGGATGGCTTGTATTTTATCCACGCTGATTATCCGGAACAGTTTGATCTGCCGAAAATGCCATTAGGCCCGCATTGGCTGAATATGCCGGAGTGATTTCTTTTAAAAATTTTGACCTTCCCCTCACCCCCTATAAAAATACGGTAATGAAAAATCCCTCCGTTCAGGAGGGACTTAGGATGGTAGTTTAACGCTGCTTCCGCTTGCGATATTCCACTGGTGTTTCATTGGTCCAGCGCTTAAAGGCCCGATAAAAAGTGCTAGGTTCAGAAAAACCGGTGAGATAGACAATTCGCTCAACACTTTCTGCCGTATTCGCCAAAAGCTTTTTCGCCAATCGACAGCGATAATCGGAAAGAATTTGCTGGAAACTGGTATTGGCTTCACTCAGCTGGGTGCGTAAACGGCGCGGCGTGATATTTAGATGTGTGGCTACGGTTTCCAAAGTGGTTTCGCCACTTTCTAAAGTCGAACCAATCGCACGGCGTACTTCACCGACCAGATCATAACGCGCCAGCTCCTGCAGCTTTTCAATCGCCAGTTGCTCATGTAACTGCAATAGCTCTGGCTCTGCTTGCCATAACTGGTAATCTAAAATTGCAGAATCGAAATATAAACGGGTTTCTTTTTGCCCTAAGCTGACTGGACATTCATAGATCCGGAAATATTCATCATCAGGCGCGCCCTGACTGAAATTAAAATCGATATAGATGGGCTGAAAACGACCTTCAGTAATAAATTTGAAGAAACGCAGCACACCCGACATCGCACACTCAGAAAAATGCCGATTAACAATATTTTCGCCCCAAGGTTGCTCACCATTGGTCAAATAGCAACGGTCATCTTCAATCACCAGTTTGGCATGGAAAGCATCACTGATCAGGCGCTGATAAGCCAGTGCACGTTTGAGGCCTTCACCAAAGTTTTCACTGGAAATAAACAGGTGCTCAATCACCTGCCCCCGGTATAAAGGCAGGTGTTCGCCCAAATGCAAACCAATGTCGGGATCTTTACTGACCTCTTCCGCAGCCACCCAAAACGCATATTGAGCACTAAGCGGGGTACGGTCATTGGTTTCGACCTGATTTAAGGCCACACCAGCTTTCATTAAAATTTCTTCAGTTGGCAAACCTGCACGACGGATGGCTTGATAACCCAATCGTAAAACAACTGATGCATCAGTTAGCTGACCCACGCAAAGACCTTCCTTGTATGTTCTTCATTTATACTTAAAAAGATTGATTTTAGATTAACTGCGATTGACCAAACTGACAACATGACAATAGGCTTTTTTACAGAAAATCTGTATACGGAGGGTTCGCTTATTTAACTGACAGATGAACGAGCAAAGCCGCATTGCGCCTTGTTTTATGCAAAAAAATTGACTATAATTTGCGCCTTTCCAATTTATTCATTCAGGTAGGCTATGGCCAATAAAGAGGAACTCATCGAGTTCGAAGGCGTTGTCACCGAGACGCTTCCTAATACTATGTTCCGTGTACGTTTAGAGAACGGTCACGAAGTGATTGCCCACATCTCTGGTAAAATGCGTAAGCACTATATTCGTATTTTAACTGGCGACAGTGTGAAAGTAGAAATGACGCCTTACGATTTGACCAAGGGTCGTATTACTTACCGTGCACGCTAAGTTTTAGCGAAAGCATGAAAGCCACCTTTGAGTGGCTTTTTTATTGCCTTCAGTTTTTATTATTCAATAAAACAATTTGACACCGTTTGATCATTTAACGGCTATAATTTAATTAAAATTAAGCAGATATGCTAAAAAAGATGAAAATAAAATATTTAACCCTATTTTCCTGCCTGATGCTCACAGCATGTGAAACAGGTGGTTCTCATCGTCTTAACCAGTCTCTACAACAATATGTTGGTCAAACTGCAGCACAAGTTCGTAGCCAGCTTGACCTGAATAAAATGGGATTTAAAACCACTCAAGAGCCTACTCAGACAGCAGAATTGCTCAGCTATACCATTGTTCGTGATATGAATATCCCAATGGGCACGCCCAATATTAGCCACAGTATTTCGATGGGTGCACCGATGTCTACCCCTTCAAATGGTGGCTACAATATCAAGATGGAATGTCAGGTAGGATTTAACCTGAAAGACGAAATAGTTCAATCCATTCACTATACTGGTAGAGCTTGCTAATTGCCAAGAGCATAGGTTAAGGGTCTATATCAGATTGAATAAGGGCTTAGCATCATGGCTACACCTCTCTGTACCGTGTATCAAATCACAACAGTATTTCTGCCTGCAATTTGCTTAACTTAAACTGATTTTATTTGGTGTGAGGACAACTCATGAAATTCACACTGATTTTGGGATGCTGTATGGTTTTTAGTTTACTCACTGCATGCACGACAACATCCACGACAACCGCTATGCAGCGTGATGCCTATTTACAGCAATTCATCGGGCAGACCAGTCAAAGCATTCAAGCTAAGCTCGATTTAACCCGCATCGGTTACCAGCTGGTGTTAGCGCCTGTCGCGAATGATCAGACGCTCACTTATACCGTCATTCGTCCCGTCACCATTCCGGTACCAATGGCACAAAATCCTGCCGATATTAATGCTGGTCATATCCCTATACAAGTTACACCCCGAGCACAAAGCTATGATGTCAACTTGCAATGTAAAATTATCTATCGCCTAGAACACAACATTGCCACATCGGTTCATTACACTGGCCATACCTGTTAAAACCCTCTGAAAAGCCATAAAAAAACGCAGCTCATGGCTGCGTTTTTGCTGTTTTGGAAACTTAGTTCAATGCAGTAACCACTGCTTGACCCATTTCCACGGTACCTACCTGAGTATTGCCTTCTGACATGATATCGCTAGTACGTAAACCCTGATCCAGTACATTACCGACCGCATCTTCAATGGCTTGCGCTGCGGCTTCTTCACGGAAGGTATAACGCAGCATCATTGCTACAGAAAGAATGGTCGCTAACGGATTGGCAATGTTTTGGCCTGCGATGTCTGGTGCTGAACCATGACATGGCTCATACATGCCTTTACCGTTTTCATCCAGGGATGCAGATGGCAACATGCCAATAGAGCCAGTAAGCATCGCTGCTTCATCAGACAAGATGTCACCGAACAGGTTACCGGTCACAATCACATCAAACTGCTTAGGCGCACGTACCAGCTGCATTGCGGCATTGTCGACATACATATGTGACAGGTTGATTTCTGGATATTGCTCTTCCTTCAACGTAGTCACGGTTTGCTTCCAAAGCTCGGTCACTTCAAGGACGTTGGCTTTGTCGACTGAACATACTTTACCACCACGAAGACCAGCAAGTTCAAATGCAACTTTAGCAATACGTTTAATTTCAGACTCTTTATAAACGTCAGTATTGAAGCCTTGTTTCTCACCATTTTCCAGTTCACGGATACCACGTGGCTGACCGAAGTAGATACCACCAGTGAGTTCACGCACAATCAGGATATCCAGACCAGAAACGATTTCAGGCTTTAAGCTTGAAGCACCGGCAAGTTGCGGGTAAAGAATTGCAGGACGCAAGTTTGCAAATAAATTCAATTCAGAACGGATTTTCAATAAACCACGTTCAGGACGGATTGAACGTTCAATCGTATCCCATTTTGGACCACCGACAGCACCGAGCAGGATTGCATCCGCACGTTTTGCCTGTTCTGCCGTAACGGCAGGGTACGGTTCGCCATGTGCATCAATCGCTGCACCACCCAATAAACCCTGTTCCCAAGTCAAACCCAGATTGAATTTTTCATTCACGCGTGCAAGCACCTGTTCAGCTGCTTTTACGATTTCAGGACCAATACCATCACCTGGTAAAATCAAAATATGTTTTGACATGAGTGTTTCCATTTATGAAGTCGATAGATTAAATCGACGGGATTTTAAATTTTCTTTTCCACAAACTCGCCCAGACCGGTCAAGGCATTATAGGGTCTGCAGAAACGTCGGATTGTCTTGTGTTCTTGCAGGAGATCTACACATAAGGGTTCAGGTGCAGATACATTCAGCAAGCTGCCCTGCTGTTTGTTGCGTTCACGGTACATTTTAAAAATGTAACGCTGCTTCGGCTTAAACTGGTGAAAAACATGAAGGGTTTCGGCACGATCCTTGGAAATCGGATAAAAGCGGATCACCAGTTCATGTTGCCCAGGAGGGATTGAAAGATATAACGCATTCGGCTGACTTAAGGAATTCGCCTGTAAACGTAAAATACCCGATTCAACCGCAGCACTATTCACACGGCGCTGTGCTGCATCAATAATTTGAATTTTGTTTAAACGTTCAAATTCACAGTTTGCAGTACCCGCACAGTAAATTAAGGCATTTGTTTTGCTACTTTCAGTTTCTTTTACATGTTTAATTCGTACTGTATCAATACTTTGGCATGCGCTTAAGGATGCGGCCATAAGACCCAGTACAGCAAGCTGACCGTAAACTTTTGTCATTGTTTGAGCCCAACCCTCACCAAATAAAGCCAACTAAATATTTTTATGGATCCGATATTAGCAAGAGTTAGGCTGCGATACTACTAGCGCTGAAAATTCAAGCAACTAACCGTGAATTTCCTGAAATACCCACGGACGTGACTGTTTGGTCTTTTCTTCATAAGCACGAATATCATCTGCAGCTTGTAAAGTTAAGCCAATATCATCCAGACCATTTAACAGGCAGTGTTTACGGAACGGATCGACTTCAAATTTAAAGCTCTCACCCGATGGTGTACGCACTTCCTGAGCTTCCAGGTCGATGGTTAACTGGTAGCCTTCTGTCGCAGCACATTCTTTAAACAACTGATCCACGATCTCTTCAGACAAAATCACCGGCAACATGCCGTTTTTAAAGCTGTTGTTGAAGAAAATGTCGGCATAGCTTGGTGCAATCACGGTACGGAAACCGTATTCGTTCAACGCCCATGGCGCATGCTCACGGCTTGAACCACAACCGAAGTTGGCACGTGAAATCAACACCGTCGCACCTTGATAACGCGGTTGGTTCAATACAAAATCAGGATTGATCGGACGAACTGAATTATCCTGCCCCGGATAGCCTTCATCCAGATAACGCAATTCATCAAATAAGTTTTCACCAAAACCGGTACGTTTGATAGATTTCAAAAACTGCTTTGGAATAATTAAATCTGTATCGACATTGGCACGGTCTAATGGTGCAACGATACCTTGTTCAACGGTATATTTTTTCATGTCATTTGCTCCTTTAACCGAAATTAAAACGTACGTACGTCAACGAAATGACCGGCAATCGCTGCAGCAGCTGCCATCGCAGGACTCACCAAGTGCGTACGACCGCCATTGCCCTGACGACCTTCGAAGTTACGGTTAGAAGTTGAGGCACAGTGCTCACCCGGTTGCAATTTGTCGGCATTCATCGCCAAACACATTGAACAGCCCGGTTCACGCCATTCAAAACCAGCTTCCAAGAATACTTTATCCAAGCCTTCAGCTTCAGCTTGCTGTTTGACCAAACCAGAACCCGGAACCACCATCGCCTGTTTGATTGAAGCAGCCACTTTACGGCCTTTAATCACTTCAGCGGCAGCGCGAATATCTTCAATACGCGAGTTGGTGCAAGAACCGATAAATACGCGGTCTAACTGGATGTCTGCCAATGCCTGACCAGCATTTAAACCCATATATTGATAAGCACGGGTCCAGTCATTACGTTGCACGTCATCTTTGGCCTGTTCCAACGTTGGAACTGCTTGGGATACCGGAATCACCATTTCAGGGGAAGTCCCCCAAGACACTTGCGGTTCAATTTCTTCACCCTGTAACACCACCACAGTATCGAAATGCGCGCCTTCATCAGAATGCAAGGTATTCCAGTAGGCTACAGCAGCATCCCACTGCTCAGTTTTTGGTGCATAGTTGCGGCCTTTTACGTATTCAATGGTTTTGTCATCGACAGCGACCATACCGACACGGGCACCGGCTTCAATCGCCATGTTGCACACAGTCATACGGCCTTCGATCGACATGTCACGGAACACTTGACCACCGAATTCAATCGCGTGACCAGTACCGCCTGCAGTGCCGATTTTACCGATAATCGCCAAGACCACATCTTTCGGTGTAACACCCTGACCCAATTTACCGTCAACACGCACCAACATGTTCTTCATTTTCTTTTGAACCAGGCACTGGGTCGCCAATACATGTTCAACTTCTGAAGTCCCAATACCGTGCGCCAAACAGCCAAATGCACCATGAGTTGCCGTATGCGAGTCACCACACACCACAGTCATGCCGGGCAAAGTCAAACCTTGCTCAGGCCCAACCACGTGCGCGATCCCTTGGCGAATATCGTTAATATCAAATTCAACAATATTGAAAGTTTTACAGTTGTCATCCAGCGTTTGCACCTGAATACGCGAAGTATCATCTTCAATACCGGCAATACCCTGCTCACGCTCGGTTTTTGAAGTTGGCACATTATGGTCTGGCGTAGCTACATTGGCACTTAAACGCCAAGGTTGACGACCTGCAAGCTGCAAACCTTCAAAAGCTTGTGGTGAAGTTACTTCATGTAATAAATGACGGTCGATATAAAGTAAGGCTGAGCCATCATCGCGTTGTTTTACTAAATGGTCATCCCACAATTTATCATATAAAGTTTTTGCTTTTGGGGTATTGCCTGCCATGTCGACGCGCTCCATAGAACTGGGTAATGCTTTCATTAACTTCGATTATAACCACGTATTCACATAAATCTAATTTATCATTTTTATTAGTTTAAAAACTTTTTGGAATTAATTTTAACCCTATTAAAACCCTGAATTTTGGCAAAATTTTATCTCTTGGTTTTTAAACCACACGGCTATCTCCTTATGCTCAGACTTAACAAATCAGGCATATTTAAAGCGCCGTGCAGGGAATGATACAGATAGGATTTAGCCCGACGGGTTTTCTTTCGCTACGATAAGCTGCTCAATTGCCCGGATGAGTTCTGCTTTCGCTGCACCACATTCGGCGGCAGCCTGATTTTCATCATTTTCATCATCGGCAATTTCATAGACCTGACTGCGTTTTTCCACCGCTTCCTCAAAAATATCAAGGAGGTATTTGATGTGTTTAATATCCATATGTTCACCCTGCCAGAAAAGTATCTCTAGACATATATCTCCAGGCGATACCATTCCCCTGTTGTTGTATTGATGGTTCAGTTTAACCAGTTAAATAATTTACAAAACCGATTAAAAATATAAAAATGTTCGTTTTTACAAATTAAATAAGACTGATTATCATTTATCTATATCCCGAAGCAAAGATTGAGGAACAAACCATGGCTCATATTCAAAAATTTGTTAATAACAACCAGCGTATGTTCAAGAAAACCTTTAGCTATTACATTATGCACATCACCATTGCCATGTTGGTCGGTTATTTCGTCACAGGAAGTATCTGGATGGCAGTAACCCTCAGCTTGCTTGAGCCGACGATTCAGGCAATCGCATTCTTCTTCCATGAAAAAATCTGGGAAGCGAAGCCAACTCAAAGACAGAATAGCAATAATATAGTCATCTAAAGGCTACATCGGCCTAAACTAGAGATCATGGCTTGCCCGCTTCCGCTTTATCATCACTCCATTCCTATGGGGTGATTTTTTTATTTTTACCTTTTAAGTTCACATCTGTATACATTTTTTACGGTCTTTTTTAAGATGAAACGCCCCTTTGTTATAAAAATATTTTATAATTACTTAACTTTAATATAACCAGATATCTCCCTATGAATCTTGCTGCCTTTGAAGCATTCATTAAAGTCATGGAAACCGGTTCTATTTCTATGGCTGCCGATTTATTGTTTATTACCCAGCCTGCTGTGACCAAACGAATTCATAGTTTGGAAGAATACTTTGGCGTGAAACTGTTTGAGTCTGCCGGTCGTGGTGTTCAGGCGACGCACGCTGCCCATTCCTTATTACCAAAAGTGAAAAACTGGCTCAATGAACTGGGTGATATTCACCATACCCTCAGTCACGAACAGGAACAGGTGCAAGGCAAGCTGAAAATTGGCACCAGTCACCATATTGGTTTACATCACCTGCCACAGCACCTGCGCAATTATGTGCAAAAATTTCCTGACGTCACTTTAGATGTGCATTTTGTCGATTCGGAACAGGCGCATGAACAGGTACTGGCCGGTGATCTGGAGCTGGCCTTTTTAACCCTCCCGCCGAAAGGTGATGAACGCTTGAGTTATGTGACCATCTGGAATGATCCGCTGGTCTTTGTCGTGGCACCTTTTCATCCACTGGCGCAAAAAAAGCATTTGAGTCTGGAAGATTTGATTCAATATCCAAGCCTATTGCCAGCCTCGCAAACCTATACCACGCAAATCACCTTGGCCGAGTTTGAAAAACAAGGGGTTAAACCGAAAATCACCATGAGCAATAATCCGCTTGAATCCATCCGCATGCTAGTTTCAATTGGTTTGGGATGGTCGGTATTACCGAAAACCCTGCTGAATCAGGATTTGCAAATGCTGGATATTAATGTGCAAATGCAACGTCAACTGGGCATGGTCTGGCATCCGGGGCGTACCCAGTCACGTGCCGTACAGGAACTGGTGGCCATGATGAAAAACTCCCATCTCAACTAAAACCAGCTCTAGCACTGCATCTGCCTGGATGCAGCATTTTGTTACCTTAATCCTCAGCACAGTGGCACAGCTTTCGAGTACTTTTAAATAAAACACATAAAACAACATGTTTTAAATGTGCAAAAGAATTCGAAGGAGTATGGGGCTATGCTGAGGGATTCATCACCAACAATATCTACAACAAATTCACCTGAAACAACCCAATCTAAATCAAACCCAGTCACAGCCGATGTCGATGCTCCCAATATATGGCAAAGCGCTAAAATTTCTTTGTTGCCTACGCCTGATTTAAACTTTACTGATGAAGCCACGGCACGGCATAGCTTGCGTGATTATTTCCTCAATACTTTTGACAGCTATGAACGGCTCTTTGACTGTCTAAAAAATGATGCAGCCTATTACCTTAAGCCCATTTCTTTACGTCATCCGCTGATTTTTTATTTTGGTCATACGGCGACCTTTTTTATCAATAAACTGCTGCTCAGCAAACTGATTAGCAATCGCTTGAATCCGCAGCTGGAAAGCATTTTTGCTGTCGGGGTCGATGAAATGAGCTGGGACGACCTGAATGATCAGCATTATGACTGGCCGAGTGTAGAAGAAGTCCGAGCTTATCGTGCTCAGGTCAGGACACTGGTGCTAAACCTAATTGAGCATGCCCCTCTGACGTTACCCTTGAACTGGAATCATCCATGGTGGTCGATCCTCATGGGTATTGAACATGAACGGATTCATCTTGAAACTTCCTCAGTCCTGATTCGTCAGCAGCAGCTGGACTATGTATACAATCATCCGCAATGGCATGCCGAGGTTATGACTGGAGTTGCGCCGGAAAATACCCTAATTGCTGTTCCTGCGGGACAGGTCAACCTGAACAAGACTTTCGACAGCAACTTTTATGGCTGGGACAATGAATATGGACAGCATCAGGCCGATGTTGCCGCTTTTCAGGCTGCACAATATCTGGTCTCCAATCAGGAATTCTTGAGTTTTGTGGAAGATGGCGGTTATACAACTGACCGCTACTGGACCGCAGAAGGACAGGCCTGGCTAAAATTTTCTCAAACCCATCATCCCAGCTTTTGGCGAAAAACCCCTTTAGGCTGGTCACTACGTCTGATGCTGGAAGAAATTTCCATGCCCTGGGACTGGCCGGTAGAAGTGAATTATCTTGAAGCCAAAGCTTTCTGCAACTGGAAAGCCGAAAAAACCGGTCAAAGCATTCGCTTGCCCACAGAAGATGAGTGGTATCGGCTGTATGATGTGGCCGGGTTGGATTCTGACCTGCCCAGTCCTGAACATGCCAACATCGAACTGAAATATGGAACCAGTCCCTGCCCGGTCAATTATTTTCAGCAGGGTGATTTTTTTGATATTCAGGGCAATGTCTGGCAATGGACTGAAACCCCGATTTACCCTTTTGACGGTTTTCAGGTGCATCCGATCTATGATGATTTCAGCACCCCAACCTTTGACGGACAACATAATATAATCAAAGGCGGTTCCTGGATTTCTGCCGGCAATGAAGCCTTGCACAGCTCTCGTTATGCCTTCCGCCGGCATTTTTTCCAGCATGCCGGATTCCGCTATGTCGCTGCCTCCCAAGAACTTCAACAGTTTCAATCGCAGTATGAAACTGACCAGATGATCTCGCAATATCTGGAATTTCAGTACGGTGCAGAATATTTTAACGTGCCCAATTTTGCCCAAAGCCTGATTAACCTTGCACACCCCTATTTTAAGAATATTGTGACAGAGAAGGCATTAGATATCGGCTGTGCCACAGGGCGTGCCAGCTTTGAACTGGCGGCTTATTTTGATCAGGTCACAGGACTGGACTTTTCCGCGCGCTTTATTCAGCAGGCGGTACAGCTGGCACAAGGTGAAACGCTACGTTATACCCTGCCAATTGAAGGTGAACTGATGGAATATAAAGCCTGTAACTTAAAAGAGTTGGGTCTGGATACCCATGCAGATCGGGTCGAATTTTTCCAGGCCGATGCCTGCAATTTGAAACCTCATTTTACTGATTACAATTTTATTCTAGCTGCGAATTTAATTGACCGCTTACATCATCCCAAAGATTTCTTAGCCGAAATCCATCAGCGTTTAAAACTGGGTGGCATTTTAATGCTGGCTTCCCCCTATACTTGGCTAGAGGAACATACTGCACCTAGTGAATGGCTCGGTGGTTTTAAAAAAAATGGGGAAAACTTCAGTACGCTAGATGGCACGACTGAACTTTTAAAAGAACACTTTGAAATGCTCGATGAACCTCAGGATGTGGCATTTGTGATTCGTGAAACCGCACGTAAATATCAACATAGCCTGTCCCAAGTGACCTTATGGAAACGGGTGAGATGAAATCTTTATCAAAAAGGCCAATCTGAGGATTGGCTTTATTTCGCTTTGATCTTTATTGAATCACTGAATCTTCATGTAAGGATTCATTTAACTGGTCAACAATAATGGCCCATGAACCATCGGATTTAATTTTTTCTGCTAAAAACTGGCGCTGTGCTTCAGTCCAATATTCCGCTTCGGTAATTTTGGTCTGGGCATTGAGCTGATGCGTGGCAATAAACAGGGCAATCGCCTCTTCACTGGAATCTAATCCTAACTGCTCAAAAAGATTGGTCATTCTTGGACGTGTTTGGCTCATTCTTCTCTCCCATTCTTCTTCAATTTCAAACTATAAATTTTGTCTTTTACCCTTTTGCTTTCAGTCTACTATACGGTAAAGATTGGCCTATAGTAAGGGTCATTTTATAATCATGAGCAGCCCAGCCCCAAGTGGGAAATTTTCAATCACCTAACAACTTATTATGTTCCTAAAATGTTTTTACTTTTTAGCTGTTTTTATTTTTCTGGATCTTTTTCACGACCCATGAACTTCTTTTATAAATGCCTTTTATTTCTCCCGATGAGAGAAAAATAAAAAAGGGGGCAGTCGTTATGAAAGACGCCTCATGGAGAACAGTGATCTTCAACA
This sequence comes from Acinetobacter sp. YH01022, assembly GCF_013420235.1. Lineage (NCBI taxonomy): Bacteria > Pseudomonadati > Pseudomonadota > Gammaproteobacteria > Moraxellales > Moraxellaceae > Acinetobacter > Acinetobacter sp. YH01022. The sequence goes on from NZ_VOYP01000004.1 coordinate 26,061, forward strand.
CCCTCCCCCATCTGGCGACAGGGCATGTTAAATCGACCAGTCCTGAATTTCCCAGTTTTGCGCTTTGGCCAAAGCCTCTAGACGTTCATCCGGATTGACCACAATGGCATGATCTGCATATTCCAGCAAGAAACGGTCATTGAATGAATCCGAATAGGCCCATGACTCCTCAATATCGCGCCCTTGCAGCCATTGTTCCAGACGGATCAATTTACCTTTTTGATAACACGCAGTATTGATGACTTTACCGGTATATTTGCCATCCACCACTTCTGCATTGGTGGCAATAATTTCAGTAATACCAAACTCGTGAAAAATCGGTGCCGTAATAAAATCGGAGGTTGCGGTAATCCCGACCAGCTCGTGTCCTGCATCACGGTGTTTTTGAATGGCAGCAAAACCTTCTGGGCGCATTTGTGGACGAATAACCTTTTTCATGAATAATTCATGTAATTCAGTCAAATAATCATTATCATGCTGGGTTAAAAATTCAAAGACGAATTCGTTATAGGCAATCGGGTCAAGTTGCCCTACTTTATAGTCCTCATAAAATTTGTCATTCATTTGACGGTGTCGGATTGGATCGACTAAACCCTCGTTTACTAAAAACTCACCCCATGAATAATCTGAATCGGTATTTAATAAGGTGTGGTCGAGGTCAAATAAAGCCAATTTCATGAAAATACTCGTAAAAACTGAAATTTAAGAAAAAAATTGTAAATCTATCTCCGCTAGTCGATAGAAATTCGTTAAGATCATAGCAATTTTTAACATTTAAGCTGTGCTTTTTTTCGAGATGGATATAGAAATAACAATCCCCGAACAAAAAGCCATACATTACAGAAGATTTAGGTAGCCAAATGATCGACTCAGAAGGTTTCCGACCGAATGTCGGGATCATTTTGGCAAACGACATTGGACAAGTTTTATGGGCAAAACGCATTGGACACAATGCTTGGCAATTTCCGCAAGGAGGAATCCAGTTTGGAGAATCCCCCGAACAGGCACTTTATCGTGAGCTGAGAGAAGAAGTTGGCTTATTGCCCGAACATGTTCAAATTGTAGCGCAAACAAAAGGTTGGCTGCGTTATCGTTTGCCGCAAAGATATATACGCCCGGATTCGGACCCGGTGTGTATTGGTCAAAAACAGAAGTGGTTTTTACTCAGGCTGACAGCGCCAGCAAAGCATATTCAGCTGGACCTGTCAGACCCACCAGAGTTTGACCAGTGGCAATGGGTAAGTTACTGGTACCCATTAGGTCAGGTCGTGAATTTTAAACGCGATGTATACCGAAGGGCGATGGTGGAACTGTGTCAGCAGTTACCCTCGCTCTAGCTCGAAAAAATTGCATGAAAATGCAGATTTTTTAGTAGCATGTTGTTATAAATAAAAACAGTTTTAAACTTATTTTGGAGCAGATTTTATGTCGAATATGCAACTGGACACCTTAAGACGCATTGTGCAAGAAATCAATGCGTCCACCAGTTTGCATGAGTCACTCGACATCATGGTCAATCAGGTTGCTGAAGCCATGCACGTGGATGTCTGCTCCATTTATCTACTCGATGAGCGTAACCAGCGTTATCTGCTCATGGCATCTAAAGGGTTAAATCCTGAAGCTGTGGGGCATGTTTCCTTACATACCAGCGAAGGTCTGGTGGGACTGGTGGGACAACGCGAAGAAATCGTCAATCTGGATAATGCACCGAAGCACGAACGCTTTATGTACCTGCCTGAAACCGGAGAGGAAATTTATAATTCCTTCCTGGGTGTTCCGGTGATGTACCGCCGTAAGGTTATGGGCGTATTAGTAGTGCAAAATAAGGAACCGCAAGATTTTAGCGAAGCAGCGGAATCGTTCCTAGTCACCCTGTGTGCCCAGCTGTCCGGTGTGATTGCCCATGCTCATGCCGTGGGTAATATCGATGTGTTCCGCAAGCCAAGCAATTTGCCTGCTTATAAAACTTTTCAGGGCGTTTCCGGTTCAGGCGGGATTGCTTTAGGGCGTGCGGTCATCCTTTACCCGCCTGCAGATCTGGCGGCTGTACCTGATCGTGAAGCAGATGACATCAGTGAAGAACTGGAACTTCTGGATGCTGCATTAAATGCAGTGCGTCAGGAAATTCAGGCACTGGATGAAAAAATGCAGGATGCCTTAATGGCTGAAGAGCGAGCTTTATTTAGCGTATTCTTGCGCATGCTGGATGAAAACTCCCTGCCTGCTGAAATTAAGGCTGAAATCCGCGATGGTAACTGGGCACAGGGTGCGGTCCGTATTGTCATTGATAATCACATTGCCCTGTTCGCACAAATGGAAGATGACTATTTACGCGAACGTGTGTCCGACCTGAAAGATCTCGGTCGCCGTATTCTGGCATTTTTACAGGAAGCCGATGCCAGCCATCGTGAACTGACCGATGAAAGCATTCTGATCGGGGAAGACATTTCAACCGCGGCACTGGTTGAATTGCCGGTGGATAAAATTGCCGCGATTGTCACCACCGAAGGTGCCATGAACTCACATATGGTGATTGTGGCACGTGCACTGGGCATTCCAACCGTGGTCGGTGTGACTGAACTGCCAATCAATACCCTGGATGATGTGGAGATGATTGTCGATGCCCATCAGGGACGGGTGTTTATCAATCCGCCGCGCCGTTTACGTACACGCTATAAAGAAATCCAGAAAGAAGAAGAACAGCTGGCGAAAGACCTAAAACAATACGAAACCAAAGACGCTATTACGCCTGATGGTGTTGCAGTCAAACTGTATGTGAATACCGGTTTAATGATTGATGTCGTTCGCGGCGTACAACGTGGTGCTAAAGGCGTAGGTTTATACCGCTCTGAAATTCCGTTCATGCTACGTGATCGCTTCCCTGGTGAAGAAGAGCAGCGTGCCATTTACCGCCAGCAACTCAGCCACTTTGCCAATAAACCTGTGGTGATGCGTACCCTCGACATTGGTGCAGATAAGGATTTACCGTATTTTTCGATTGAAGAAGAAAACTCGGCGCTGGGCTGGCGCGGCATCCGTTTTACCCTGGATCATCCTGAAATTTTCTCTTCTCAGATTCGTGCCATGCTGAAAGCCAGTATTGGTCTGAATAACCTGCATATTTTGCTGCCCATGATCACCAGTGTCAGTGAAGTGGAAGAAGCCCTCTATCTGCTGGACCGTGACTGGACCGCAGTGCAGGAAGAAGAACAGGTTAAAATTACCAAACCCAAAATTGGCATTATGGTTGAAGTACCGAGTGTGCTGTTACAGATTGAAGAATTTTCTGAACTGGTGGACTTCTTCTCGGTCGGTTCAAATGACTTGACCCAGTATTTACTTGCTGTAGACCGTAATAATCCTCGGGTTGCCAATGTTTACTCCCACTTCCACCCTGCCGTCTTACGCGCTTTAAGCCGTTTGGTTCAGGAATGTCATAAATATGACAAACCGGTGAGCATTTGTGGAGAAATGGCTGGCGACCCATTGGCGGCTGTGCTGCTGATGGCGATGGGCTTTAATACCCTGTCGATGAGTTCAAGCAATATTTTGCGGGTACGTAAGGCCATTTGTCATGTACCGATGAGCGATGCACAGGAACAACTGGAACGCGTATTAAAAATGAGTAATCCACTGATGGTGAAAAGCTGGATGGAGTATTACTTCAAGACCCATGGTCTGGGCGATATGGTGAAATCTGCTACCCGTATTGTGAGTGCTTAATTCTATTTAGATGTAAGAAAATACGGTGAAATAAAAAGGGAGATAATCATCTGAGTATCTCCCTTTTTTGTGCTTGTCATAGCCACGTTTTGCATTTTTCTTTCGGTCTACAAAGACCTGACTTTTGTTGACCTCATACATATGTTTTGCCACAAAGTTATGAATCACCACTTCTGGCAGAGCTTTTTTCTTTGCCATTTTACTCCCCTGTTTTCGAGTTTCACATCATGGATGATGTTGAGCATATATTGCGCTTTTTTATACAGAATTCAAGTGGTTTTTCGGATTGGATAAATTTATTAAAAAATTATTTATTTCATATATTTAAATTCATATTTAGAGTCTTTATACAAACCAGTTATGATAATTTTTGAATATTGATAAAATACAGGGCCAAATAGCCCAGAAAGAGCAGCCAGATTAAAATAATCACGCCTGCCGCCCAACGGTTTACCGGCCGTTCTGCCAACAGCGAGGTACGAATTCTGCAATCGTCTATAATTTCTTGTGGCGTCAGCTTAATCACCAATAACAGTCCCAAGGGCACAATAATAAGATCATCCAGATAGCCCAGCACTGGAATAAAATCGGGAATCAGATCAATCGGCGATAGCGCATAGGCCGCAATCATCAGTGCCAATATTTTGATCCAGACAGGTGTGCGCTGGTCTTTAGCCACCAGCCAAACCACCAGAACCTCTTTTTTAATGGTTTTGGCCCATTGTTTAATTTTTTGATACATATAAGTACTGAAAATCAAAAATTTATGAATGACATGTTAAATAAGTTTTCTTAAATAAATATAAATTTTGCAGTTTCAACATTATTTTTATGTAAGTGGTAGAAGGACAACTTTCATTACAAATCACAATAAAAAATAAATTTATTAAAGAATTTTCCTCATTTAGAAAATTCACAATATATTTTGAGTACGCAAAAGAGAGATTCTTAACCTTTAATTATTTAATTCTCCCTCCCTCTAGCTCCCTCCCATAGGGAGGGAGAATTTTGATTGTGAATTCCCTCTCATTCTAGGAGATGAGTAGCACGGCTACGCAAGGGAGAGGTATAAAAATTATTTCTCTTTAGCCAAAGCCCTTTCCAGCACCCGCTCTACATCTACCTGCTTCGCTGCAATCATACCCACCACGCGACCATAAAATTCGCTATAACGCGTTTCAATAAAAGCAGCGGCCACGTAGTCCGGCGCATAACGTTTCAGTAAAACTGCTTGCGCCAAAATTACCAAACGGCTGACCAGACTGCGCCCCATAAACTGCAACTCTTCGGGTGATTGCTGGAACAACTTGAATAGGCTCTGTAATTCATTTTGCAAAGTTTCATCGTGCATTGCAGTTGATGCCAGATCTTTAAACAATAACTCAATGGATTCAGGTTCACGACTAATGGCGCGCAGCACATCCAGGCACATGACATTGCCAGAACCTTCCCAAATGGTATTCACTGGGGCTTCTTTAAAAATACGCGCCATGATGCCGTTATCGACATAACCATTGCCGCCAAAGACTTCCATCATCTCGCCAGTCAATTCGACTGCACGCTTGCAGATCCAGAATTTGGAGGCGGGCGTCATGATTCTTTTCCATGCCAGAGACAAAGCATCATCACGTTCATAACAATGTGCCAAATGAAAACTGAGTTGCATCGCCGCTTCGGTTTCCAGGGCCAAGTCGGCCAACACGGCACGCATCAACGGCTGTTCGGCTAGATGCTTGCCAAAAGCTTTACGCTGACGGGTATAGGCAATACATTGCACCAAGGCCTGACGCAGCATCGCTGTACTGCCCACAGAGCAGGTCAAACGGGTATAATTCGCCATTTCAATAATGGTTGGAATGCCGCGCCCAGCTTCACCAATCATGATGCCCCAAGCATCTTTGAATTCAACTTCGGAACTGGAATTACTGCGGTTACCGACTTTTTCTTTCAGGCGCTGCACATGAATATGGTTCTTGGTGCCATCTTCCAGCCAGCGCGGCACAAAGAAACAGGCCAAGCCATCCTGCTCGGTTTTCGCCACCACCAAATGTGCATCACACATTGGGGCAGAGAAAAACCATTTATGCCCGGTCAGCAAATAGGCGTGGCCACGACCTGATTCAGCTACAGGCATAGCAAAAGTTTCATTGGCGCGCACATCGGAACCACCCTGCTTTTCGGTCATGCCCATACCGAGCCAGATTGATGTTTTCTGGGCAATCGGCAGGTCACGTTCATCATATTCAGTGGATAATAATTTTTCGCCTATTTTTGCCCACAGTTCAGGTTCACGCTGAATCAGGGGAATGCTGCCAAGCGTCATCGAAGTTGGACACAGACTGCCACACTCCACCTGCCCGCTTAAGTAAAAACGCGCTGCCCATTCCACCCATTTGGCAGATGATTCTGCATGATTAAATGGATGAGCATGGCTGTCAAACTTGCGGTTTAAAGCCATCCATTTATGCCATGCAGGATGAAACTCGATGTAATCTTTACGACGACCACGTGCATCGAAGGCATGTAAAATAGGCGTGTGTTTATTGGCTAAATCGGCATATTGATAATACTCGGCTGATCCCACCACTTTACCCATATCATACAAGGTTGCTTGGTCATGGCTGCCATAACGCTTCAATATTTCATGTAAAACCGTATCTGATGAAAATAAATTGTAATCTTGCAGTTCATCAAACTGATTGCTGATTTGATGGGTCATCCATGCCTGATTCGATAACTGGTTCGATGTATTCATCGTCTATATTTCCTGCTTGTTGTTCTGGGCTTTTCATTCCAGTATAGAGAAAAAATAGCCACTGCATGTTCGGCTTTGTTGGGTCAAACTTTTTATGAAAAATCCACAGATTCAGGTACGGCGTAAGCCGCGTCAATCAAGAGCCAAACTGACACAGGAAGCCTTGCAGGACAGTTTTGTTCGGCTTTTGCATGAGCATGCCGCACATGACATTACCATTCGGGAAATTACCGATTTGGCTGGTGTAGGCTTGGGCACCTTCTATGAATATTTTTCCAAAAAGGAAGATTTGGTTGCACTGACCATTCACAGACACGTAAAAAACAATGCCGAGGACTTAAAAACTTATGCATACAGCCTGCTCAAGTTATCCACAGATATGGCTCTAGATGATTATTTACAGCAAGTTATTCATTATCAACTTGAGCAGATTCAGGCACAGCAGTTTCTATGGGCACAGACGTTTTTGCTGGAACGGCAGATTTCCAATATTGAAAGTTACCGTAAAAGTTATGAGATGATGGTGCAGATGTGGCAAAGTATTCTCGCGCCTTTTATTCAGGATGCTAAACAGCTCACGCGGATGAGTTTAAATGTACAACGGGTGTGTTATGGCTTTGTGTCGCAGACGTTGTTGGTAGAGCCTGAGTTTGGGGAGTGGGAACAATTAGAATTTGATATATTTCAATTTCTACTGAGTATCAAAAATAAATAGAATGACTTTTTGAAATTTATTAAATAAATTTTAAATACCTTCATAATTCTTTAATATACAAACTTGCAGAGTAATAAACATGGAAAACTCAACATTCAGAGGAGCTGACCCCATAGAATTTAACGCTTGTGTAGGAAATAATGGTATTGTTAATTATTTAACCTATGCTAAAGGTTTTTCGAAAGCTGCCAATCTAATTTTAGATCAAGTAATTCATACCAATGGAAATGATGTAGATTCCTTTATCTATCCCATTTGTTTCAACATGCGCCACTCTATTGAATTACGATTGAAAGATGCTATTGAAGAGATTAATAATTTAGCTAAGATCCAAAAATTAAAATTAGCTGACTTTAATTTAGCAGGATCACATAATATTAGAAACATTTGGGATTACTTTAAAACTAATTCTGAAAATTTAGATCAACGCTATCAAATAATTAATGATGCTATAAAAACAACTATTTTAGATATTGCTGAAATAGATTCTACGGGACAAACTTTTAGATATCCATTTGATACAGAAAATGTAAAGCACTTAACCGAACAAAGCATCATTAATTGCTTAGTATTGAAATGTAAATTTAAAGAACTTGAAGAAAATCTTGATAACCTTCACTACCTAAATGAAATGTTAATTGAAGAGTACAGAGAAGGTACATTTACAAGCAAATTTTCACGCTCTCAAATTTTCAATTTGGTGCAAGAGCTACCATTACATAAAAGCTGGAAAACTAATTTAAATAAATCAGCTCTTCAAGAGAAATATACTTTAAGTAGTAGTGAGTTATCAAAAATCTTGACCTTTGTTCAAAACAATTATGAAATCAGTTCTAAGATTGGAATTAAAAAGAATTTAATTACGCTACCAGATGATTTTATTCTAGATATATGTTCTGTATGGGTATCATTTTTTCATGCTGATTTAAATTCTTTAAATATAGAAGGCGCTGTATTAACAAATGAATCAGATTCATTTAACCCTCCAACATTTGATGAAATATTGGAATATTCAGAACAAAAAAAAGTTGTTTACAAAACCTTTAAAGAAAAGATAAATATAGACTTAGTTGCAGATTTATGGAGTTTATTTTACTTATCCCGAGACAATTATAAATATTCTGAAAGTTACCTTTGGTTATATGAGTCTTATCTACTAGAGGTTAAAAATGAATCTTCTCTTTTAGATACCTTTAATCATGTATTCTTTAAAACTAATTTTTTAAAAAAAATTATTCGTAGCTTATTCTTTTTACAACAAATTGAGCTTGCCGAAAAAATAGTAAGCACTCTGAGTTTGGAAAAAATATTTCCCGAACTCATTTCTAAAGCCCGCGATAGAAGCCTATTTCAGAAATGGGAATATTTAGATTATCAAGTCTATTAAAAATAAAAAACCGCCCCTCAAGGCGGTTTTTTACATCCCAATGCAAATTATTTCTTCACATCAAAACGGTCTGCATTCATCACTTTGGTCCAGGCAGCAACAAAGTCTTTGACGAATTTTTCTTTGTTGTCATCTTGTGCATACACCTCTGCATAAGAACGCAGAATCGAGTTCGAACCAAACACCAGGTCCACACGTGTTGCCGTCCATTTCACTGCGCCCGTTACACGGTCTACAATCTCATAACGGTTCTTGCCAACCGGTTTCCAGTTATATGCCATGTCAGTCAGGTTCACGAAGAAGTCGTTGCTTAACACGCCTTCACGGTCTGTGAACACACCTTCTTTTGCACCCGCATAGTTGGTTCCCAGTACACGCATACCACCAACAAGTACCGTCATTTCCGGTGCAGTTAAACCCAATAACTGGGCACGGTCTAACAGCAATTCTTCAGGTTGCGCAGTGTAGTCTTCTTTTAGCCAGTTACGGAAACCGTCGTGTTTCGGCAACAAGTCTTCAAATGAATAGACATCAGTTTGTTCCTGGGTGGCATCCCCTCGTCCCGGCATGAATGGAACTTGAATATCCACACCCGCAGCCTGAGCCGCTTTTTCAACTGCAGCTGTACCGCCCAGTACAATCAGGTCGGCAATGCTGACTTTCTTCTCAAGACCTGCCTGAATTTCTTCAAGTTTCGCCAATACTTTTGCCAGACGTTCAGGTTCGTTACCGCCCCAGTCTTTTTGCGGTGCCAAGCGGATACGTGCACCATTGGCACCGCCACGGTAGTCAGAGCCACGGAAAGTACGCGCGCTGTCCCAAGCGGTGTTGATTAACTCGGCTGTGCTTAAACCGCTGTTCAGCAATTTCGCTTTGAGGTCTTCAATTTCCGCTTCAGACAACACGTAGTTCACCGATGGAATTGGGTCTTGCCAGATTAAATCCTCAGCAGGAACATCGGCACCTAAATAACGCGATTTTGGCCCCATGTCACGGTGAGTCAGCTTGTACCATGCACGCGCAAACACTTCAGCAAAATAAGCTGGGTCTTTATAGAAACGCTCAGAGATTTTGCGATACTCAGGATCAATTTTCAGTGCCATATCGGCATCGGTCATCATCGGGTTACGGCGGACATTCGGGTTGTGTGCATCAACGGGTTTGTCTTCCTCTTTGATGTTGATCGGTTCCCATTGTTTCGCGCCTGCCGGGCTGAGGGTTTTTTCCCACTCATAGGTGAACAATAAATAGAAGAATTCATTGTCCCATTTGGTTGGATGCGTGGTCCATGCCCCTTCCAGACCACTGACCATGGTATTGGCACCGTTACCTGTACCTTCAGGGTTATGCCAGCCTAGGCCCTGGAATTCGACATCCGCACCTTCAACGTCTTTACCCAGCAATTCAGCCTTGCCGTTACCGTGTGCTTTACCAATGGTGTGACCACCTGCAGTCAAGGCCACAGTTTCTTCGTCATTCATGCCCATACGGTCGAAGGTTACACGCATATCCTGTGCCGTACGCAGCGGATCCTGTACACCATCTACCCCTTCAGGGTTGACGTAAATGAGACCCATCTGCACGGCAGCAAGCGAATTGTCTAATGACTTACGGTCCTGATGATTTTCATAACGATTTTTGGTGGCATCCAGCCATTTCTTTTCAGAACCCCAATTGACGTCTTTTTCAGGATGCCAGATGTCTTGACGACCGCCACCGAAACCAAAGGTTTTCAGACCGGCTTCTTCGTACGCCACTGTACCGGCCAGGATGATCAGATCGCCCCAAGAGATTTTATTGCCATATTTACGTTTAATCGGCCAAAGTAGACGGCGGCCTTTATCGGTGTTGACGTTGTCTGGCCAGCTGTTGAGTGGTGCAAAACGCTGGTTACCAGTATTGGCACCGCCGCGACCGTCCTGTTTACGGTAAGAACCGGCTAAGTGCCAGGCAGTACGCACGAACATGCCAATGTAGCTACCGTAGTCCGATGGCCACCAGTCCTGGCTGCTGTTAATCAGTTCGCGTAAATCCTGTTTCACTGCTTCCAAATCCAGTGAATTGAATGCCTTGGCATAATCAAAATCCGGGTCCATCGGATTGGTTTTTTTATCGTGTTGAGCAAGAATGTTAAGATTTAGAGCATTCGGCCACCAAGCGGCATTTGAGCTGGCGGCATTGGTATTCGCACCTTCTTGATGGAACGGGCATTTCCCTGCAGTTTTCGTATCATTATTCATATCTGAGCTCCAAATTAATCATAAAATGACGATTGTCATGAACCGTTAAAAATTTCTAACTCATCATCAAAATAGCTGTTTTTTATGACAATAGAAAGCAAGTTATACGAATGAAAACGATCGAAAAAGCCTATTCTAAAACGGGCTTAAAAACAGGATTTATCAACCCTCACAACAAGAGATCAAATTTTTAGAACTGCTTTATCAATTGGTGATAAAGACGATCAGGATTTGAGATTTTGGACAATATTTCTGATTAAAAATAATGTGCTATAGTGAAGTCGTAACAAGCAAGAATACCTCACATCATGTCGATCAAGCATGATCGCTATTGCTGAGAACAGACCGTATTTTCTGGAACCTGCCATTCGTGAATCATCAGCCTCTATTGGAAAAACCGCTTCGGCTCATTCAGATCACACTTGCTGCACTCTGGATTTATCAGGGGTTGGTTCCGAAAATTCTGTTTCAGTCAGCTGCAGAAATCGCCATTTGGCAAAGCATGGGTTTAGAACTCCCTCTGGCAAAAATGGCGGTTACCCTGTCAGGCATAATTGAAATGATGTTTGGCTGTACTTTCCTTATTTGGCAAAAAGCAGCCGTCATCCATCAGCTGAATATTTTAGGTTTAGCCGGATTATTAGTGCTGATTGCGCTCACCAGTCCCTTGCAACTCACTTCTGCATTTAACCCGGTCGTGATGAATATGGCCATGATTTGCCTTTCAATGCTTGCCCTTCAACTGTTAAAGCTGAGCCAACCTTCATCTTAAGAAACAAACATCTTGCACAACATCAAACCACCAGACGCCGCCCTTCGCGAATGCAGTAAAAAGGGGTCATCAATTTGGAGGTATTTTTCATGGCCACTTTTAAGTCCAGTTCAGGCTGTTCCCGACTTTCATCGGTCAGCTGAAAAGTGTGGTAATGAATCGCCAGCGAACATTTAGAATGTAAATCCTGATGTGCCTGAAAAGCCTCCTGCGGATTCATATGCATATAGTTCATCAGCTCACGCGGCTGGTAGGAACCAATCGGTAACAATGAAATACGCGGTGCACCCAAACGGGTTTGAATCTCTTTAAAATGTGGTGAATAGCCGCTATCTCCGGCAAAGAAACAATGATCCTTTCCAGCACGCACTGAAAAACCGCCCCACAGTGCCCGGTTGTGATCGCGTAAGCCGCGACCGGAAAAATGTTGTGCTGGAGTATAGATAATTTTTAAATCATGCAATAAGGACGATTGCCACCAGTCCATTTCCAGCACATGAAAACTTTTTGGCAAATACCACGCATTGCCTAGTCCGGTATAAATCGGCATGGCAAATTGATCATGCAGCCATTCCAGGCTGGCCAGATCCATATGGTCATAATGATTGTGACTGAGCAGCACCGCATGAATGGTCGGTAATTCTTCCAGGGCAATTCCCGCCGGGATGACCCGTTTCGGACCTTTGCCCTGCTGGGGACTGACATGTTCGCACCAGACCGGATCGGTGAGCAGATTATAGGGCCCGATTTGCAACAGTACCGTAGCATGCCCGACAAACCACACTTGCCAGTCATCTATACTGGCGTTTGGACGGTTCTGGGGAATGGCGCGTTTGCTGGCATAGAATTCAGCTTGTTCTTTTTGAACATCAACATTCCAGGTCGATGACTTGCGGCCAAGCAGCCACTTGATCAGCTCGATCAGTCCACGCCCTGCAGGACTGGGCAAGGCATTGAAGAACTGTTCACCATCATGATGACTGGAATGCATAAACCGAAATGAAGGCTGACGCCAGGTATGTGACCAGCATGCTTTGGTCGGGAGTTGAAAGTGTAATTGTTCAGGCTTCTGCTTCATGTAGATTCAATTTCTTAGTCTGACCTCAACATTCAAAATCCGGTATTCTGAATGCACTGACATATATATCACGTTTTATTCTAAACGTCCTTGCATACGTTCCAACCACACCTGTTTAGTTTGCGGTTTGATAAACAATGCCACAATTTCCGGATGAATCTGTTTGATTTTCGCTTCAATTCTATTGACGCAAGCTTCAATGTCATCAGAGCTTAAATTGTCTTCAAACTCCAGGCTTAATGATGCCAGCACCTGATGCGCACCCATCTGTTCGGTCAGCACGCCATTGGCTGACTGTACCGCTTCATCTTCCTGGGCAATCAGCAAGATATCATTACGCAGTTGCGGATCGGCCGTTTCCCCCAACAATAATCCCTTGGTCTCACGTGCCAATAAAATAGCAGAAACCGCCAATACAAGACCAATAAAGATCGAGGCCATGCCATCCAGTTCAGGAATATTCAAGGCATGGGCCAGATAGATCCCGATCAGGGCAATCAACAGACCACATAACGCGGCAGTATCTTCAAACAGTACGGTAAAGGTAGTGGGATCTTTACTGTGTCGAAAAGCCTCGAAATAACCCTGCTTGCCTTTCACCTTACGGAATGCTTTTAAGGCCACCAACCACGAGGTGCCTTCACACAAGATGGCGATGCTTAGCACAATATAGTTGATAGTGGGATTCAGCATTGCTTCAGGATGCAGCACATGTTGTATGCCCTGATAAATCGACACAATCGCACCCAGTGCAAAAACCATCAATGCCACAATAAAAGCCCAAAAATACAGCTCACGACCATAACCAAAAGGATGCTTATAGTTGGCGGGCTGCTGGGATTTTTTCATGCCATAGAGCAGCAAAATTTCGTTCAGTGTGTCTACCACCGAGTGAATAGCTTCACTGAACATGGCCGAACTGTTGGTGATATAGGCGGCCACAAACTTGACCAGTGCAATTGCCAGATTACCTGCCAGTGCTGCATAGACCACAATCTTATTCGAATCAGACATTCAAATTTGTCCCGGGTGTTTTTTTGTCAAGCGTTGTTATTATCAAATAGATCTATTTGATTTTTATAGCTCTTTGCATAGTACTCAATGTTTTTGTTGTCGTGGTTTATTCTTTTGTTGTTTTTAGCGTAACTGTTGATTATTTCGCCAGTAAGTATATTGATGTTTCATGTGAAACGCTGTGATGAAATATGATGCATTTTCACAATTCACGCAGATTGCAAGCTCATAAAAAGGAAGCCTAAACTTCCTTTTTTATCCTGTTGTATTAACGCAGCTTAGAAAAATACTGCTGGCGCCATTCTTTCCAGAAGTACAGCACAATGCCGAACATCACCACCACAATGCCGAAAAAGGCATTTGGACTGATATGTTCGTTATTCAAGGTGGCACCTAGAACCAGGGCAATCACCGGGGTCATGACATTGCTTAGGGAAACCGTAGAGGCATTTAAACGGCGGATCAGCCAGAAGTAACACAGCATGGCCACAATGGAAGACATGATCATGGTAAAGATAAAACCAATCATGGCTCGTCCACTTGGCAGCACAGTTGGAAAATGCTGCCAGATAAACGGAATGATCAGTAGTGAACCCACTGCTGAGACCATCAGTGAACCGGTCGCTTGAGACATCGGTTTGAGTGGAGCATTAATCTGTTTGACCCAGAAAATCGAGCTGATATAAGACACCATGCTAATCAGCATCAACACCACACCAATTGGATTGACTTTACTGTCGGCAGAATCGGCAAAGACAAAGGTTAGACCGGAAACCGCAATCGCCATACCCAGCCATTGTAGCCAGATCAGTTTTTGCGTTTTTAAAATCACATGTCCGATCAGGCCTGCAATCAGCGGTGAAAAACCAAAGATCAGCGCCATTAACCCGGAAGTCAGATAATTGGCTGCAAGATAAATAAACAGCTGCGCACCAATTAAATTCAGACTACCCGCCACATAACTTTTTAACGAAGTCTGATCAAACGGCAGCGGGTCACGCATCAGCTTTAAAAGGAATAAGGCAATCAGCGATGCGCCGAAATAACGGATGATCAGCACCCACATCGGGTGAATTTCCTGCACACTCCACACAATCGCGAGCGGCGTCGTCGCCCAGATGAATACCAATAAAGCGTAAATACTTGCCGTGACCATCATGGAAGATGAATTTGAATTCATAAATTGCTCAATTTGATTTTGTAATAATGGATAAGACTGCCAATCGCCTATTTCCCATTATCGACACGATGTCAAAGGCGACAGGGATGTCGCCCACTGATCTGGGGTATATGGACATACCCTCAGATCAGTAAAAGATTTTTGTTACTTTTCATCTTTGAAAAGTAAAAAACGCCTGCGCAAATGCATTTCAATTCATAATTTAATTTGAGGCTGTTACCTCAATCATATAACAGCCATAAAAAAACAGACCTATGCAAAACATAGGTCTGTCCAGAAATATCTCAATAAAACTTAAGCCACTTTGCGTAAATCCAGGCTTAAATCAAGATGTTTTTCCGCTTCAAATGCGGTATTTTTACTGATCATTTTTTTCAAATGACGCATCTCTTTTGCGGCATTGACCGTAATACCGGCAACGATTTGACCGCCAGTCACACCATACATCACAAATGAATTGTCTGCACCTTTGGCTGCATCCATTTCACCGCGAACATGCCATTCAGCTGCAGCCATATCGCCCACAAACTGATAGTTAATGTCGAGTTGATCAGTCCAGAACCATGCCGGATTGGCTTTCGGATGCTCTACACCCATCACATGACGCGCGAAAATACCTGCCTGAAGGTTGGCATTTTCCCAGGTTTCGACACGGCGGTATTCACCATCTTCACGAAGCTGAGTCGCTACGTCACCTGCTGCATAAATGTCAGCATTTGAAGTTTGGCAGTTTTCATTGACTTTAACCGCAAAATCAACATCCAGACCAGCCTCAACAGCCAGCTGTGCATTCGGCACGATACCAATACCGTAAATGACCGCATCGGCACGAAGCTCTTCACCACCCTCAAGGGTCACGACAACTTCTTCACCATCTAGCTTGCAGTCTGCAATCTTAGTTTCCAGACGCACATCTACACCAGCACGACGTTGTTGTGCCAACAAGAATTCGCTCAGGATACGTGGCGATGAACGACCCATCACCATTGGCCCCTGTTCAATCACAGTCACTTCACATTCTTTGTAACGTGCAGATGATGCCAATTCAAGACCAATCACCCCACCACCAATCAACACAATACGTTGACCGGCTTGAAGCACAGGTACCAGTGCTTGTGAATCTTCAAGATTACGCAGGGTATACACATGTTTACCCAGCGCATCAAAGTTTGGTAAACGACGTGCTGCACCGCCTGTTGCAAGCAATAGCTTGTCATAAGCAACAACGTCACCGTTTTGAAGTTCAACTGTATGGGCCTCGGCATTGATTTTAGCCACGCCATTGCCACGAATAGTTGTTACACCAAGTTCAGCCAGTTTCTGTTCTGACAGAATTTCAATCTTGGTTTCTTCAGGTTTTAGAATCACATCCTTGGATAATGGTGGACGCTCATAAGGCAGATGCGTTTCATCACCAATCAAAATGATTTTGCCTTCGTACTTATTGCCACGAAGTTCTAAAATCGCACTTGCACCTGCCTGTCCAGCACCTACAATTACGATGGTTTCGATGTTGCTCATGTCATTAACCTTTTAACTCTGCAGATACGATGCCGAAACCAGCGATCCACTCACTGATGTCTTCGTAGCAATGTGTCGTCATGTCATATTCACCCATTTCATGCAGGGCAGCGAATGCAGCCATCCATGAACGGACTTCCTGACCACCACGGCCACCGTCACGGCGGATGTCAGCTTCAGTCATGGCTTCCAGTGCAGCGAAATCTGCATTCTTGAATTTCTCCAGTAATGCAATATCCCACTCCGGGCTTAATGGTACAGAAACTGAGGTATCCCCTGCAGCAAGCTTCTGTCCTACAGCAATCACTTTGGCCTGACGGGCATTACGTGCTTCAGGGCTTGGGTTACGACCCGCAATCAGGAATTCTTCCACTTCTGGTGGAACAGAACCCATTTGCGGAGTCGGTGGATCGTGTGACAAACCACCAGTACCCAGCACAAGAACACGTTCATTTTCAAGGTTTAAAGACTTGATAAACTGACCTACAGCACGACCTAAAGCGATGGTACGCTTGGTGGTTGGCATGGGTGCTGCAGCGCCATTAATAAAAACTGGAATCGTTGGATAACGATCAAGCTGACCTTCACACAGGAAATGTAAAGGCTGAGTCACACCATGATCCGCCTGCATACGGTATGAGTATGCAACGTCCACACCTTCGTCCAATACGCGGCGAACCAGCGCCAGCGCCTTGTCTTCAGGCACATCAATATGATCATTGTCCTTACCATAATCCCAGTCACCTGCCGCTTTGGCACGAATGCCCACACAGAAACTTGGCATCAGGTCATAGAAGAAACCATTGAAATGGTCTGGACCAAAGGTAATGATCAGGGTTGGGTCGTAAGCTTTGACTTCAGCAGACAATTTCTCAAAAGCAGCACGGACTTTCTGCTCTTTAGACTGATCTTGTGGTGAAGCAAATTCCATTAACGGACTGTGCGAAGCACAAATAAGTTTAACGGCCATGAGAGACTCCTTAAAAGGAAGGCAGCCAGAACAGGCTGCCGATAAGTCCATTTGATTTAGACTAGATTTTTATTCGTCAAAGAAACCGGCACGAGGCTGACGTAAGCCGCGAATTCCCAGACCACATTCTGCATTGATCAGAACACCAGTCAAAGGACGGTTATTTTGACGAGATGCCAACAGCACGTATGAACCCGTCATGTCTTCCGGTTCAGGCAAAAAGTTCAGTGGCATGCCACGTGCAATTTTCTCAGGATCACGCGCATCCAGCAGACCAAGATTTTCCTGACCTAATGATGCTGCCCCTTTGATATTGACATTCATACCTGACGGTGCAACGGCGTTCACTCGTACTTTAGGCGCAAGCTCGTAAGCCAGTTCTTTCATAATACCCACACCAGCATGCTTGGATGCCGTGTACACAGGGCCTCCGCCTGCCGAGTACAGTGCAGAGTTAGACAAAGTAAATATGATAGAACCTTCAGAAGCTATCAATGCATCCAGCGCAGCTTTGGCACCAAGAATTAAAGACTTGGTGTTAATACCCATGATTTCATCAAAGGCTTTTTCCAGTTGCTCACCCGATGTATTGACGATATCTGCATAATGATCCCAGATACCAGCATTGCCAACGAAACAGTCAAGCTTGCCGAAGCGCTCAACTGTTGCGTTTACGGCACGGACGTTGTCTTCATAGCTGGCTACATCACCGGCAATTGCTAATACTCGATCACCGAAATGGGCTTTCAATGCATCAACTTTTGCCTGTGAACGTTGAAGAACAGCAACTTGTGCACCCTCTTCCAGGAAACGTTCGACCAGTGCCCAGCCTAAACCTGAACCACCACCCGTAATAAGTGCAACTTCGCCTTGTAGCCAACCCATGATTACTCTCCTGCCATCTCTACAAATAACTGACCATCTTCCACAATCACCGGGAAAGTCTGGATTGGATCAGTTGCTGGTAAGCATAATGCTTGACCAGTTTTCAAACAGAAACGTGCTGAATGCAGTGGACATTCCACAGTGCCGTCATCTTCAAGATAACCTTCCGACATAGAAGCATTACCGTGTGAACAACGGTCGTTCATTGCAAAGAACTCACCGCCATTGTTAAAAACTGCAAGCGCTTCGATACCGTTCACGCCGCAATCCACTTTCAATGCTTCGCCTTCGTCCAATTCGTCAACTTGGCAAACAAAAATCTTATTCATCAGAAGAACACACTCAGGTTATGTGAGGTATAAGTCACTTGGTCTAGGGTGATTTTGCGGTCAAAAATTTGCCAGCCTAAACCACCTTCAACTTTACGGATCTTGTCGTGACGTTTACCACAGTAAATCGTAATATCTTTCTCTTTTTGAGAACGGTATAACAGGTAAGTCACGTACACGTCGTATTCGCCTGCAACTTCAGTTGGCTCAACAATCACGTTGCTCACCATGTGAGTGGTACGTGATGGAGGCTCTTCAGCCCAAGCCATACCCGTTTCCAGACGCGCTACACGGCGTTCCAACAGATGTTTGTTGTCATTGAACACCCAAGTTGTTGGTGGCTCAACTGAACGACGACGGTCACGGGTTTGTGCGTTTGGCGTGGTACGTAGCGTGTACGAAATATCTTCCGCCATTACGTCCAGCCATTCGCGGAATTTCCAGTCATCCAGCAATTTTGCTTCACGGTAAAGGAACTGACTGATTTCGTGATGAAGTTCTAAACTGATTTGACTCATTTCACAAGCTCCTTCTCATATGCTTCAGCTGCTTTCTCAACATCTTCCCATTTTTCATGGATCAGCAGGTCTGCCCAACGGCGGTATAAGCCACGTGCAGCAGTTTCAGAGAAGATGTAGTTGGTAATACCTGGAATACCATCTTCACGTACTTTTTCGTTACCTTTACCCATTTCCATAATGAGTTTGTTTTGACGAGCTTTATAACCACGTAATACTTTTTGAATTTCTACCCAGTTTTCAGAGTCATCTTGCTCAAGGAAACCAGCAGGACCGAAAGCACGGGTTGCAGAACGTTCAAATGCTTCTTTTACGTCTTGTGGTGCATCAGCATCACAGATACAGAATGCCCAAACTTCAGTTTTGTTTGGACCACGTGGGTGCCATACACGAAGTGTTGCAGTACCGTTCAACCAAGACAATGTCGGGAACATGGTGTTGTGACCAGCAAGGCGTAGCGCACGGATTTCACCTAAACGGTCTTTTACTTCTTCGTAAGTTTCACGGAAGTAGTTTGCTACTTCACCGTCTACCCAAACGTTTGCATCTGGTTTTTCAGTGAAGAAGAAGCCTGAACCATGGCCACGTTGACCGTATTGAAGAGCATCTTTCGCTGTTTCCCAAACTGGACGAGCCGTTTGTGCCGCACCTAACTGTTTAGACGCGTCATCATCCGGTTTTGCACCAAGAACTTGTACCGCAGATGCGTGAGAGAACAATGCATGGTATTGGTCAGATGCAAACTGTTCAGCAGCAAATTTCCAGTTACACTCGATTTCCCACTTGTGTACACCACCAACGATGCAAGTACCGCCAGGACGACGATCAAGAACACCATCCAGGTACCAAGCGATGTCACCCATGTATTCTTCTAGGTCAGGTGTTGTTTCATCCCAGCAGCCAAATACCAGGCCTTTGTAAGATTTAACACGGTTAACTTCTACCAGACCCCATTGCTCTTTACATGCACCCTGTGGGTAAGCACGCTCTTCAAGCGGGATGTCTTTTAAAGAACCGTCAATACCGTAAGACCAGCCGTGGTATGGGCAAGTAAATGCACGGGTATTACCACAGTCTGCGAAGCTCACGCGCATAGAGCGGTGACGGCATTGGTTTAAAAATGCTTTGATTGAACCGTCTTTTTGACGTGCCACAATAATCGGATCTTCACCCATGTAGGTATTGAAGAAGTCACCCGCCTTAGGAATCTGGCTTTCATGACAAAGGAATAACCATGTACGACCAAAAACGCGTTCAAGTTCTAGTTCATATAGATCTGGGTCTGTATAGATAGATGGCGAGATACGTCCATTTTGTGCATCGACTAAAGCGTCGATTTCGCGCACATCAATTTTTCCACTCATGAAAAGCTCTCCTGTGACCAGTAACGGCACAAAGTAAATAGACTCAACTTTTCAGCGATAATGGATTTTTAGCCAGTTTTGGGGAAATATTTTTTTTGTTTTAATTAAGATATTTTATGAATTACTTAAAACTGTAGCTTATATATTTAAACACTAATGAAAAATACAAGATCATTTATTTTCTAAATGGCAGAATAATCTTCACCTAATAGTTGTTTATAGATTATACTGCTACAAAAATATAGTAAGACATTTTTTGGATTACTCTTTTGGACGAGTTATATGGAATTACGACACCTACGCTATTTTATCACCGTTGCAGAAGAACTTAACTTCAGTAAGGCTGCATTAAAGCTTTATACCGCACAGCCCTCTTTAAGTCAGCAAATTAAAGATCTGGAAGAAGATGTCGGGGTAAAACTGCTTTATCGTACTAAACGTAAGGTTGAGCTGACTGAAGAAGGTGCCGTATTTCTCGAGCAGGCGCGCTTAACCCTGGCACAGGCAGATAAAGCGATTGCCATGGCACGCCAGGTTTCGCAAGCCAAACAGCAAATGCTGCGCATCGGCTTTGTTCCGGTGGCGGAAATGAAAATTTTTCCTTATGTACTGCCGAATTTACGCGTGCAAAACCCTGATTTAAAAATCGATTTGCTCAGCTTAAACAACAGTGAACAAATGAAGTTGCTGAAAAAAGGGGAACTGGATGTCACCTTTACCCGGCACAATCTCAATAGTGATGAAATTGAAAGTCTATTTGTGTTACGTGAGCCACTGATCTTTATTTTACCGAAAGACCACCCCTTGGCTAAGTATGAACGCATTCCTGTTAAAGAATTGAATGGTATAGACTTTATTATTCCTGCTGCAGAACAGTCCTTAACATTACATAATGCCATTATAGATTTTTCCCATGCCAATGGCATTGAATTCAATATTGTACAAAAGGCCGATAACATCCTGTTTAACATCAATTCTGTAGGGATGGGTTTAGGCTGCACCATTCTGCCGGGCTATGTTGCACCACTAACCATGGAAAATACTGTGATTCGCCCCTTAGATGTAGAACTGCCTTACCTCGACCTGTATGTGAGTTACCATAAAAACAGCAGCTCTATCGCAGTGAAGAAATTTATTGAATTGCTGACCCATGTGTTCTATCTAAATATAAACCGCACTTAAAAATTTTTTTTATGCTTTTGCACCGGATTGAAGCCACCATTATTTTGCTAATAAATAATGGTGGTTTTTTTTATTTCAATTTGTGTATTTTTAGTCCAGATTAGACTTAAGTCTTACGCTTTTTTCTTATCATTAACACGCTATTTATAGGGAATAACGCATAACTTTTTCTTTAGCCATTTATAAATCACATTTCATCATCGAGAATTACAACTTAAGTCTAATAAATTTCCCACAAACTTTTTAAAATGTTAAAAAACAACAATAACGATAAAAGGTTGCCCCCTCATGCATCTATTACGCCGTATAAAAACAGGGATTCAGCACCATCTTTATTTCTTTCTAACCTTTCCGTTTATTGCTGTGCTGTATGCTGCTTTTCAGTTGATGACCTCATGGAACTGGTCAACCTGCCTGCTAATGAGCTGGAATCTGGTCATCTATGCCTATTTATTTTTCACCCTGAAAAAACTCTGGCGCATTGATCATGCGCATATCCTGCAACGTGCGAAGGAACAAGATGCAAGTAAATGGCTGATTCTATTTCTGGTCCTGCTGACCTTATTCATCTGCTTCATTGCGCTTATTATTGAAGTGAATAATTTGCCGAGCAATACGCTCATTCAAACCGCTCATATCATTTTATCCATGGTGACCATTACCTCTGCCTGGTTCCTGATGCATACCATTTTTGCGATTCATTATGCACATGACTTCTATCTGGCACTCGACAAGAATAATGAAGGCGGGCTGGAGTTCCCCAAAACCCCTAGACCGACTTATCCCGACTTTTTATATTTTAGTTACATCGTCGGCACTTCCGCACAAACAGCGGATGTTTCTATTACCCACTCCGCAATGCGGGTTTTAAACACTTTTCACCTGCTGCTGGCTTACGGCTTTAATACCACCATTCTGGCCATCACGATCAATATGGCAGCGAACTTTATCAGTCCTTGAGCAAGAGCATAAAAAAGGATGACCGAAGTCATCCTTTTTATTGGCTAGACGGCGGGATTAAACGCCACGAGCAGTTAAATAGTTTTTAATCACTGTATTGAACTCTTCAGCTTTTTCCACTTGAGACCAGTGGCCACACTGGCTGAAAATGTGTGCATCAGCATTGGGTACAATGTTCAGGATATCCCAGGTACGAGAAACTGGAATCACCACGTCTTGAGTACCATGAATCAACAATACAGGCACAGTGATGTCTTTCATTTTTTCGAAGTCTAACGGGAATTCGAAACGGTCACGGTCACGTGCGCCCACTACGTCCATCAAACGGTTCGATGCATAGTCATTTGCAGCAGAAGCAAAACGTACTTTCACCAGTTCGTCTGTGATCAGGTCTTTGTTCACTACAAACATAGACAATGTTTTCTTGATGCCTTCCTCAGTCAATACCGGGTTGGCATGTGCTTTCAGCGCAGCAGTCTGTTTTGCACCGCCTGTACCCATAGATACGATACCAAGTACACGTTCAGGGTAGTCTAAAGCCAACTGGAATGCTAACCAGCCACCGAGCGAGTTACCGACCAACCAGGTTTTTTCAATGCCCAGTGCATCTAAAGTACGCACCGCATGGTCTACCCAGGCACGGATACCGTAAGCTGTACCTGGCGCTACTACAGTTTGACCATAACCAATAGTGTCGATAGCGATACAACGCGCCTGTTCACCAATTGATGGCAGGTTTAGCCACCAGTTTGCCGCAGCAGATACACCGGTACCTGAACCGTGCAAGAACAGGATAGGTGTACCCTCACCCACTTCGTGATAGTGAGTCAACTCACCTTCTGCAGTTTCAATCCATTTGTCTTCTAAGCCAAAGAATGGATCTGTTGTATATTCAGGGATTTGAACAGTGCTCATACATACTCCTCGTACAGTCTTTAGCTTGCGTTTCCATCTTGATTCAGAATTTAACGTCAAGTTGACTCGGTGAAATTTACTTTTTTACCGCCTTATATTACCTGTTCAAAGCGGTCAAACTGATACAAATTTACGATCAAATACTATAAAAAAACGATAATTTAACTATTTGTTTTTAAAAAATTTATTAAAGACCAAACCCTTATTTTTATTAAGACATTTAATAAAAAATAGCTTTCTACACAGCAAAAAAAAAGCGACTGATTTAAAGCCGCTTTTTTATGACACCGCTTAATTAGAACTTATAAGTATAAGTTGTTGCTACACGGTGTTCTTGAAGGTCGTTACCGAAGTTATAGTTGGTATCGATGAACATGTAGTTGAAGCCTAAGCCTTTTAACTTACCTTCAGGTACAACATAGTTTACGATCACGTTATTTTCGTTTTCTTTGCCTTCCTTCTTACCTGCACCTAGATCAATATTGTCACCACGGAAGTGACGTACTGTCGCAGTTAGACCAGGGACACCTGCTTCAGCAAAATTATAGGTATAACCTAAACTCCATGAACGCTCATCTTTACGAATGAAACTTGCAACAGACCAGTTGTCTAGGAATGGTTGTGGCACCCAACCGCCCAATGTAGGGAACAGTGCGACATCACCAAAGTCGCCAAACATTTGTTGATAACCCAACTGAACAGTGTGCATACCGTGATTTACTTTAGCACCTGCAGAAACGGCTTGGCTGTCAATCTTGCCATATAGTTTGTCGCCAGATTCACTATTGTCAAAATAGCGAACGTGGGTATCTAGTTTGGTTTTTTCAGCCAAAGTCGTTTTATAGTTCGCAGCAACATAATGCTGTTGATAGATGTTGGTGACATCTGCATACCAGTAGCTACCACCCAATTTTGGTGTAAATTGATGATCTACGCCAACAATGTACATGCCATCATCAGTAGACTTATTCGCCGCTTTTGCTTTAGCAAAATCATTTTGTGGGAACAAGGTCAAATCTTGATATTGATTGTCATAACGTGCATTGATGCCATCAATATAAGCCAAGGTCAGCTTCGTATCTTTAAGCTCTTTAGATTCCAACCAAGCACCGCTATAAGTGGTTAATAATTGGCGCGATGGATCAAAGAACACCACAGGTGACATTGGCTGTAAGTCACCTACTTTTAATTCAGTTTCAGAAACTTTAACTTTTAAAGTTGCACCTAACTTAGCATTATCACGTTCAGTTTTCTTCTCATTTTCATTGTATGGCATATGAATGTCATTCACATTACCACGTGATTTTAGACCAATCGCATATTGTGCTAATAAATCAGCGCCCACTTGAATGCCTGCACCAATATCGTGATAACCCGATTTAGCATCTAAAGTGACTGCTTGAGTCCAGTTGCCATAACCTGGGTTATAAACTCCAGCTGTATCTTGGTTATATTCACGGTCTAAATAAAAGTTTTTAAATTTTAATTGGACATTACTGTCGTCAACAAAATCTGCATTCGATGCAGTTGTTCCTAAAGTTGCTGTCGCAGCAAGCATTGCTATCCATAAGTTTTGACGACGCATGGCTGAATTCCTTAGTGATCAAATTAAGCTATGGCGCCATCATGCTAAACAATCACAAGAAACGAAATCCGACCAGAGTATTAAGATTTATTGCCTTTATGGCTATTTCCGCTGGTTTTTATTTTAAAGATTAAGCCCACGTTAAGAACTTTAAACAATAAGTCATTTTATCTTCCTTTCATTTCATTATTGTTAAACCTTTGTTTCAGGGTTTATTTTCAAAGAATTCAGGCTTTTTGACCGCAAAAAAAAACTGATTAATCGCTTTTAAGTTTAACCCAGTCGAAAAATCACTTAAGCAATTGATTATATTAATATATTACAACTATTTCATGATATTTTTTATCTATAAAGCCAAGTGTCAAATCAAGGTCCAGCCATAAAAAAAGCGCCCTTTCGGACGCTCTTTTTCGCTGTGACTTAAAATAAATTAAGCATTGGCTTCTTTTGCTTTAGACATGGTCAATGCCAAGTCTTCAATCATGTCTTCCTGACCGCCGACTGTGCCACGACGACCAAGTTCCATCAGGATTTCACGTGCAGACACGCCATATTTCGCTTCGGCACGTTTAGCAAATAACAGGAATGATGAGTAAACACCTGCATAACCTAGAGTTGCTGCATCACGGTCAGCACGAATCTGATGGGTCATCATTGGAATGATCAGATCTTCCGCAACGTCTTGAACCTTAAACAGGTCTACACCGGTTTCCATCTGCATACGGTTGGCAACCGCAACAAACAGTTCAAGCGGTGTATTACCCGCACCCGCGCCCAGACCGGCAGAAGCCAAATCGACACGTTTTGCACCCGCTTCAACCGCTGCAACCGAGTTTGCTACACCCATGCCCAGGTTATGGTGACCATGGAAACCGATTTCGATGTCTGAACCCAGGTTGGCACGTAAAATACCTACGCGATCGGTTACATCTTTAGGCAACATATAGCCTGCAGAGTCCGTCACATAGATACAGTTTGCACCGTAAGACACCATTTTTTGTGCTTCTTCAAGCAGTTTTTCTGGAGAAGCCATGTGCGCCATCATCAAGAAGCCCACAGTGTCCATACCGAGTTTACGCGCAGCAGTAATGTGCTGTTCAGAAACGTCAGCTTCAGTTGAATGCGTTGCAACACGAATAGTTGCAACACCAACATCATGCGCCATTTTCAAATGGTCAACGGTACCAATACCTGGCAGTAAAAGTGCAGACACTTTAGCCTGTTTCAGGTTTGGAATCACCGCCTTCAAATATTCTTCATCGGTTGCCGCAGCAAAACCGTAGTTCACAGAGTTACCGCCTAAGCCGTCACCGTGAGTCACTTCAATTAAAGGTACACCTGCATCATCCAGAGCCGTTGCAATCGCAACCATTTGCTCAGGTGTAGTTTGATGGCGCATTGGGTGCATGCCATCACGTAAAGTCATATCATTAATAATAATCTTAGACATGAAGATGCTCCTTATGCTTCAACTGCGCTTAAAACACGTTCTGCAAACATTTCTGCGGTACGCGCAGCTGCTGCAGTCATAATGTCGAGGTTACCGGCATATTTAGGCAGGTAATCGCCCAGGCCTTCAACTTCCAGGAAGATAGATACACGGTTGCCATCAAATACAGGACCGTTCACCAGTTTGTAACCTGGTACATATTTTTGAACTTCCTTGATCATTGCATGCACAGATTCTGTGATTGCAGCCTGATCTGGCTCACCTTCAACCAGGCAGTGAACCGTATCACGCATCATCAGTGGTGGCTCTGCCGGGTTAATAATGATGATCGCTTTACCCGCTTTAGCACCGCCGACTTTTTCAATCGCACCGGCTGTGGTACGGGTGAATTCGTCAATGTTTTTACGTGTACCCGGACCGACAGATTTAGTCGATACAGTCGCGATGATTTCACCATATTCAACCGGTTGAACACGCGAAATTGCAGCCACCATAGGAATAGTCGCCTGACCGCCACAAGTCACCATGTTCACGTTTGGCACTTCGCCCGCATCCAACAAAGCTTCCAGGTTTACTGGTGGTATGCAGAACGGACCGATCGCAGCAGGTGTCAAGTCAATCATCAACACGCCAAGTTCATTCAACTTGCGGCTGTTTTCAGCATGAACGTAGGCAGAAGTTGCATCGAATGCAATTTTGATGTCGTCTTCCAGAACGTGAGGAAGTAAACCGTCTACACCGTCAGCAGTGGTTTTTAAACCCATTTTCGCAGCACGTGCCAAACCTTCAGAAGTTGGGTCAATACCCACCATCCATACTGGCTCTAGAAATTCACTGCGTTGTAATTTATATAGCAAGTCAGTACCAATGTTGCCTGGACCGATCAATGCACATTTAATCTTCTTCATGAACAATTTCTCTTAAAAAACGCTCTTAAAATCTGGACTTATTCAGCAGCGAATGCAGCAGTTACAGAACCAAAACCTTCAATTTCAACCACGAATTCATCACCCGGGTTAGCGACAACCATAGGACCTAATGCACCTGTCAGGATGATGTCGCCTGCAAGTAAAGGACGACCACGACGTACCATTTCATCCGCCAGCCAAACCGCAGCGTTTAACGGGTTAGCCAGACATGCTTTACCCACACCTTGAGACACGACTTCTTCACCGCGTTTCATGGTCATTTTGCAATTTACAAGATCAAGATTTTCAAGTTTCACAGGACGTGAACCCAAAACATAAGCCGCAGAAGAAGCGTTATCTGCAACCGTATCAATCAATGAAATTTTCCAGTTTTCAATCCGGCTATCGACTACTTCTACAGCAGGCAGTGCATATTCAGTCGCACTGATAATGTCTGCATAAGTGTGTTTTTCTTGGGTTAAATCTTTGTTGATGATTAACGCGATTTCTGCTTCAACTTTGGGTTGAATCAATAGACCCGCTGGAATCGCTTCGCCATCACCATAAGCCATGTCAGCAAACAACATACCGAAGTCCGGTTGGTCTACACCCAGCTGCGCTTGCACAACTTTAGAGGTCAAACCAATTTTACGGCCAACCAAACGACGACCTTCAGATAATGCGCGCTCTGTATTTACTTCCTGAACGGCGTATGCGATATCCACGTCAGCACTTTCGCCACCAAGTTGCGGGCGAACAGGGGCAATCGCAGTTTTTGATAATTCAGCGTTACGTAATGCTTGCGCAACTGATTCAACAACAGCAGAATTCGACATCAATGTTTCCTTAAACTGCAAAAATTGGACTTATACCGTTATCGATGGAAATGCGATGAACAACAAGAAGAAATCTGTGAACTGATCAAAGCCATCAGCAAAGGGCTGCTGCCCATCTTGGCAAACGCGTATATGTATAAACGGTTTTAGAATCGGAAAATTGCGCTTTTTATGCCAATACTTATTTTATTTATGACAATAGCTAATTCCTATAAATTGACTTGGTTTTATTTTAAAAAAACAGCCATATGAACCAAATATAAAAACTGTTTTCCCATATGAACTTAATGTCAGATTGTCAGATTCATGAAATAACCATCGATCTACGACTAAAAGACTAGATTGAATGCTTATTTTGAGTACAAAAACCCTATTTCAGCAGACCTAAAAATGTTATTTATATTTTTTAAAATCAAAAAACTACAGCTACTTTATGAACCATAAAACCATTTTCAGTACAATTTTACTGAGCATCCTTTCCTGCTCAACTTTCGCACAGAATTATCAGCAGTCACTAAAAGGCAAATACCTTGTTTTAGCGGATGCTGAATGCGCAGGCTTAAAATTTAATGCCCAGGCGACTGCTGCAGCATGGCAAAATGAAATGGACTGCAGCCACGGCTACTATAATAAAGATGCCTGGCGTATTACCTGGATTGCACCAGAAATTTTTGTCATGACTGAAGTGATTCGTCCCAATGAAATTTCACCGCCACGCAATGAAATTTATAAAATCATGAGTATTCAAAACAAAACCGTTACCGTCACCAATTACTGGACGGGTTGGGGCAATCACAAACCCGAACTACAAAAATTTAGAATGAAATAAAGATGAAACTTGTTTCATCACTACCGAGACCCTCTTTATTTCTTCCATCGGGGTAAATAAAAGACCCTTATGAAAGAAGTTCAAAAAAAAGGTGACTTTACATCACCCTTTTTAGTCTTCAGCTTGGATCAAACCGCCTGTTTCAAATTCACATGGTTTAATAAAAGCTGATGCAAATCTGCGACCTCATCTGCAATGGCCAGCGGATGATAGCGGGAAAGGACTTCCGGAGTATGGACCCCATAACTTACCCCTATACGCGGCATGGCAATATTTTGTGCCATTTCCAGATCATAGGAAGTATCACCGACCATAATCGCATGTTCAGCCTGGACACCTGTTTGGGTCAAAATTTCTTCCAGCATTAAAGGATGGGGTTTAGATCGGGTTTCACTGGCCGCACGTGTCGCCGCAAACAGCTCCATGCTTTGTGTCTGCTTCAAAACACGATCCAGACCTTTACGGCTTTTGCCTGTAGCGACTGCCAGTTTCACCCCTGCTTGAGCCAATGCTTCTAACATGTCGGCAACACCAGCGAACCATTGATCACCAGTTGAATTGGCAACATAGTGCTCTGAATAGGACTGTAAAATATCGGCATGTAACTCAGGCACAGCCGGAAATAAACGCTGTGCGACTTCCGGTAAACCTAGCCCGATAATACTTTTGGCATCTTCATCGGTTAAGGGTTGCTGGAATTGTTGTGCTGCGAACTGCAAACTCGCCACAATTTGACCGACCGAATCAAATAAAGTGCCATCCCAATCGAAAATAACCAGTTTTACAGGTGTGTTCATAAATGCTTTCCTAGTATTTGATTCAGTATTTAATTATTCACCTCCCCCTAGCCTTCTCCTACAAGGAGAGAGAAACCCTTTTGCTTAGTCATTCATTTTTTACTAAATCAAAATACTGACTACACGAAGTCTGAGTTAATGACAGAATATTTTACGTGATGTCCCCTCTCCTGAACGAGTTTAAAGCACTGCTTTAAACGATGTGCAAGAAAGGAAACTTGCGCAGCAATGCTGCTTGTATCTTGATTGATATAGTGATTAGCTACCACTATACGCAAATTGTAGAGTTTGTAATGCTGCTAAAATCTTAAATTTGAACCTGAGATAAAACCTACAATTTGCCCCTATCCCTCATACAACT
>NZ_VOYP01000040.1:0-9314 GCF_013420235.1 Acinetobacter sp. YH01022
AAATACTCGTGTTGATACTGAAGCAGCTACTCGTGCAGCTGGTTTAGCAGCAGCAGCAACAGATCGTCAAGCGATTCGTTCAGAATTTGCTAATGGTGATGTAGCAACTCTAGCTTCAGCAAATGCTTATACAAATACACAAGTGGCTAATGTAAATTCACGTGTGAACCAGTTGAATACACGTGTTGATGATGTTGAGAAAACTTCTTACCGTGGTATCGCTATTGCTTTAGCTGCGCAACAACAAATCCCTAACATCGGTGCTGGTCAATTTGCAGTATTTGGTGGTGTAGGTCATTATGAAGGTGAATCTGCTGGTGCTCTAGGTGTTGCTAGCGTATTTGCTGACGGTCGTACTTCTGTAAGTGCTGCAATTGGTTTTGCCGGTGGTAACGAAGTTGGCGGTCGTGTAGGTGTATCATACGTTTTTGGCGGTAAATAATTACCTGTTAAAAAGTATTGATTAAAAAAATCCTCGCCTTGTGCGGGGATTTTTTTAATCAATTTCTATTCATATGATGAGTCATTTTTTTGTTTGACTTATCACTTTAATTTTTTGTGTTAAACGTCTATAAAACAGCTGTTTTTATCCATTTTAGAATGGATAAAAATAATGCAAAAAAGCTGGAAAATAAAATTACTGGACAAATTGATGATACTGCGTTGAATGTAAGTTTATAGACTAAAATAATCCAGCAAATTGTTCACTACACTCAAACTCAGGTGGACAGGGTGTCTGCTTTAGATCTGGGAAAGAGATGGGATTTGGTTTCTTTGAGCTGATCGATTTTATACATAAATTATGTATAAATCCTGCAAGTTGACGGTACAAATCATGATCAAAAAATGGATATTTGCATCATTGATGCAAGAAGCTTACTGTCGAGGAATAGAATTAAAATTCCGGAAAAAAGAGGGGAGAAAGTTACCTACTTAAAAAATATAGTCACTTGATAATAGAGCAAAAAATTAATGAAAGTTTCATGTGTTTAGTCTGTATTTTAATGAGTTGTTGCTTTAAAATCCGAAAATGCTCTAATTAATGTGATATTTTTCACATTAATTTGGATGGTTAATACCGAGTTTTTGATTAGAACACAGTAGAAATCTTAAAGCTAATTATTGAAAGTCATCATTATTTTTTATGTAATAATCACTTAAAGTTGAATATGAAAAAAAGTCATAGATCTGTTGTGAGATATCCTCAAAATCAGGTGATGGTGCTGTTCACCACATTAATGTTGACTTCCCCGGTTTATGCAGCGGATCTCAAAATATTGCTACAGAATGCATTAACACAAGATCCATTGATGATTGAAGCGCAAGCCAATGAGCAGGCGGCGATCAGTAAAGTTAAAGAGTCACAGGCCTTGCATTATCCAGTTTTGGCAGTGACCGCAAATCAAGTCCTGGGTCAATCCCATAAAGATCGTACCGATTATGCCAGTGAAGACTTCACACCGGGTTTACGTGGCACCCTGAATTTATATTCTTTTGGAGCCATTAGTGCGCAGGTCGAGCGCGATAAAAGAAAATCAGCGTATTTCCATGAAAAAATTGGTGAAACTTCAGAAGAATTAGGTTACACCATTGGCAGTGAATATATTAAAGCCTTGCGTGCCCAAGAGTCCTTAGTTGTACAAAACCGGAGTCTGGAACGCCACAATAAATTCACCCAGGATATTGGGATTATTGTGAAATATGATCAGGGACGTCGTTCTGAACTGATTCAGGCTAAAGCCCGGCAGATGCAGGTTGAACATATGATCAGCGGTTTACAGCGTGAGCTGGGCTTTGCTTTAAGTAATCTGAAAAAATATACAGCTGATGTTTCTCCAGATGGATTGCGTGATCCATTTGCCGATCTTTCCGTCACGGATGTTGTGAATCGTTATAGTTTGACCCATCCCAGCCAGCATCCCTCTTTTCAGGCACAACAAGCTGAATTGGACAGTATCCGATCCGAACATAAATATCGTCAAACCAAACGCTATCCAAGTATTAATTTAGAAGGAAATGTCACCACTGAAGATCGTCAAGTTTATTTGAGCATGTCGTGGGATATGTTTAATCAAGTGACAAAATATTCAGTGGAGCAGGGTGGACAATCGATTGTGGCAGCAAATGCACGATTAGGGCAAATTCAGCGAGATATAGAAGAACGTGCCCGAACTGCAGAAATTGATATGTTTCAAAGCAAACAAACAATGGAGATTACCCGGCAACAAATTGCAGCTTCACGTGATGTAGTGATTGCCAATGAAAAGCAATTTAAGATTGCACGAAAGACTTTGGTTGATGTACTGAATGCCTATAATGAGCTGTCTGCAGTGGAAATGGCTTATGTAACGGCACAAAATGATTTTCGTATGGCAGCCCTGGCGTATTTACGGGCACAGGGGAAAATCTCAACATGGGCGATGGGTTCGAGCGACACGACCTGGTCGATACAGCCTTAACGTTTAATCCAGCATTGCGACAGAATAAAAAAGGTTATCAAAAAGTTCATGAAATCAATTATCGAACATATCGCTTTAGTGACCCAGCTTCTGGGAAGCCCTATTTCTGTTGCTACGCTTATGGCACAGGTCACCCAGAATCAGAACCTGCAGGTCAATTATCATTCATTGGGTGAAGTCTTAAAAACCCATGGTTTTGATAACACTTTAGCACAGCGAAATTTGCAGGATATTCCATCTTTAGCCATGCCTGTGGTGGTTGTGCTTAAAGATGAACACGCAGCCGTGATTACTCATATTGATGGTGTGGGTGATGAGCGAGTTTATGAAATTCAGCAGACCGATAGTTTAAAGCAGAAACTCACTCAACAACAACTTGATGAGCTGTATCTGGGATATTGCTGGTTTATCAAGCCAAAACTGGCCAGTGATTTACGTTCAGAATTACCCGAATATCATATGCCTAAAGCCTGGTTCTGGAAGGTGATCTGGCGCTTTCGTTCTTATTATTATCAAGTCATTTTGGCGACGTTCATTATCAACTTCTTGGCATTGGTCAGTTCACTCTATGTCATGAACGTCTATGACCGTGTGATTCCAAACAAGTCTTATGAAACCCTGTGGGTGCTGAGCATTGGGGTTATCTTGGCAATTTTCTTTGAATTTGTAGCCAAGATGATTCGTGGGCATTTAACCGATATTGCAGGAAAAAAAGCAGATTTAATTATCAGTTCGGCGATTTTTAGACGGGTGATGAGTCTGGATTTGTCGGAAAAACCTGCCTCTTCAGGGGCTTATGCCAACAACTTGCGTGAGTTTGAGTCGGTACGCGACTTTATGACCAGTGCCAGCTTGCTGGTTTTGGTGGATTTACCATTTTTACTGTTATTTATCACCGTGATTTGGCTGATTGCTGGGAAATTAGCTTTGGTGCCTTTAATTCTGATCCCCATTGTGATGTTGGTGGGTTTTTTGGCACAAGGTCCTCTTGCACGTTATATCAATGAGTCCATGCGTGAAGGCTCGCAACGACAAGGCTTGGCGGTTGAGGCCATTGAAGGGATTGAAACCTTAAAAACCAACAATGCTGCCAGCTGGGCGCAAGAAAAGTGGGATTTTTATACAGCCCGCAGTGCAGCTTCAAGTACTAAAACCCGTGATTTAAGCAATTTTGTGGTGAATTTTTCGGTTGGTATTCAGCAACTCAATACGGTGATTTTGGTGATTGTGGGGACTTATCTGATTCATAGTCCTGATACCAATTCTAAAATTACCATGGGGGCGTTGATTGCAGCCGTGATTTTATCGGGTCGTGCGCTGGCTCCTTTGGCGCAAATTGCCAACCTGGCGATTCGCTTTCAACAAGCCAAAGTGGGGATGCAAGGTTTACAAAGCATTATTGACCGAAAAATTGAGCGTGATCCAGAGCGGGAATATATCAGTCTGAATCGGGTTGAAGGTGAGCTGAATGTGCAGCAGGTCAGTTTCAAATACCAGGCTGATATGCCAGAGGTATTGAAAAATGTCAGTCTGCAGTTGAAGCCGGGTGAGAAAGTCGGGATTTTGGGTAAAATTGGCAGTGGTAAAACCACCATGCTGAAACTGGCCAGTGGCTTATTTACTCCGAGTCAGGGCAATGTCACGTTAGATGGCGTTGATTTAAGACAGCTTGATCCGAATTATCTGCGCAACCAGATCGCGATGCTGGGACAGTCGCCGCGCTTATTTTTAGGCAGCTTGCGCGAAAATCTGGATCTGGCCCGTCAGGATGGTTTTAGCGGTAACCAGGATTTGATTAATGCACTGAAACGTTTTGGTTTGGAGCAGATGATTCAAAACCATCCTAAAGGTCTGGATATGCCTTTGGGTGAGGACGGACAGGGATTATCTGGCGGGCAAAAACAGATTATTGCTTTGGCGCGTCTGACCTTGCGTCATCCAAAAGTGGTGCTTCTGGATGAACCCACTACAGGGCTGGATCAAGGCACAGAACAGAAGGCGCTACAAGCTCTGGGACAATGGTGTAAAGACAAAACTCTGTTGGTTGTGACTCACCGGATGCAGGTGTTAAGCATTGTCGATCGAATTGTGGTGATGGATCAAGGCAAAATTGTCATGGATGGACCGCGTGATGCCGTGCTTAAAAAGTTGACACAAAATGAGCAAAAAGCACGTACAGCGACACAACGGGTGATTCGACCTGCGGCTATGGCGGGTTCAGTGGCAACCAACAGTCCGACGCAGACTGATACGAATGCCGCCCAGATAGCTGAAACAGAGCATCCGATGGCCTAAATCTGACTTGAATTAATAAAGCCCGAGCCAGAGACACACATAATATTGAGTAAAATGTATGAAGGATAATCCAACCAAGTCATCTGAAAAGATACATTCCAAAGATCTGAAATTGGTGAATGATCTGAATGCTGCCCTGCAAAAAGAAAAGCATAGCGGGTTATTTTGGATGATCGGTTTGCTGTTTGTGTTTTTGGTGGTGTTCGTGATCTGGGCCTATAACAGTACGGTTGAAGAGGTGACTCGGGGACAAGGCAGTGTTATTCCAACCAGTCGTGAACAAATTGTACAAAGCCTGGATCCGGGAACCATCAAGGAAATGCGGGTCAAAGAAGGAGATGTGGTCGAAAAAGGGCAAATTCTCCTCACTTTGGATGATACCCGGAGTGCCGCAGTATTACGTGAAAGCGAAGCCAAGGTGGCTAACCTGGAAGCCATGGCAGCCCGCTTGCGAGCAGAATCTTACGGCACCGCCATTCAATTTCCTGCAGGGATTAGTCCGGACTTGCAGCGTCGTGAACGTGCCGCTTATGAAGCCCGTCGTCGTGCAGTCGATGATGCCGTATCCGGTTTGCAGCAAAGTAAAGCTATGCTGGACCGGGAAATTGGGATTACCGCACCGATGGTTGCAGAAGGGGTAATGTCAGAAGTGGAATTGCTGCGTATGCGTCGGCAGTCTTCAGATCTGGCTTTGCAAATCAATGAAAAACGCAACCAGTATGCCGCCGATGCCAACAACGAGCTGGTCCGCATAGAATCGGAACTGGCACAGGCCAAAGAGAATATGGCGATGCGTGCCGACCCTGTAGACCGCAGCTTAATTCGGGCACCATTACGAGGGATTGTGAAAAATATAAAAATCAATACCTTGGGTGGCGTGGTTCAGGCGGGACAAGACATTATGGAAATTGTTCCTCTCGATGACAAATTACTGGTTGAAGCGTATATCCGTCCGCAAGATGTGGCATTTGTCCGTCCGGGGCTAGATGCAATTGTAAAAATTACTGCTTATGATTATTCGCTGTATGGTGGACTAGAAGGTAAAGTAACCCTGATCAGTCCTGATACCTTACGTGACAAGGCGCGACCAAGTGAACTGAATCTAAATCCAGACGAAGCTTACTATCGGATTTTAGTGGAAACCCATAAAAATTCACTGACGGATAAAAATGGACAATCCATGCCGATTATTCCCGGTATGATTGCCAGTGTGGATGTCAAGACTGGAGAAAAAACCATCTTTCAATACCTGATCAAGCCGATTACCCGTATGAAGCAGGCATTGCAGGAACGCTAAATAAAAATATGTTTTAATTTAAAAATTTAAGCCAAATTTTTATGAAATTTGGCTTTTTTATTGACTTGAGATTGGATAAGACATGCATGAGCTGAAAACTTCCTGTCAGTATCTGCTGGGCTTTACTAGGTTTAATTGAGGAGATGCATCTTAAAAATACACAGCACGATGATGGGGAAATCAACTTAGAAGTGATTTTGGTTTATAAAATATCGAATCTTTGAAGGAGACTACAGCCGCAGTTTTTAAACAGGAATGCCTGCTGTGTTTAGGATCACAACATTTAAGTTTTTATCTTCAAGGGAATGGTTTGGAAAGCTGAAAAATATCAACCTGCAGTAGTCAGGCTTGAATATATAGGTCTCGTCTAGAGGTCAGTATCATTTCAGCAACACTTTGATCAAAACAAATCGAACAAGCTTTAGTGTTTACTTCAATGCTGTATGCAGAGAAGAATCTCGTTTTCTAGCTTGAAACCGGGTGCGTGATTTTGAGTGACTTACTTTGATTACTTCATTATTCAGCACAAAGTTGCAATGAAATGTATATTTTTAACTTTATTTCTTTGGTAGAAGCTTTTGTTATTTGGTATATTTTTTATGTAATTAATGTATTAAAAGTGTAATTTATGTACCATGAATATTCATTTAATTAACTAGAATCATATTTTACATAAATTATTTATCACGTATAAATATAAGCAAGTTATTGTAAATTATTAATATAAAACTCTCAAGAAAACTTAATATTAATAAAAATTATTCTTATTTAAGTTCAAATGGAAATAACCCCTTTTTTCTATTAATAAAAAGAGATATAAATAAATTAAAAAAGATGATTTTTATACTATTTTTTTGAGTATATTTTTTATATGATTATTAAGTTTAAATGTGAATTAAGTCACATAAATCCATACTTTTTTTAATAATTTTACATTGGATTTGCTTTTTTAAGGGCTGAAGGGTGGTGGGATATGAGTATTAAAAAATTAGTTTTAATAACGGGGCTTTCTATTTTTGGGTCGGGATGTGCTTCTATTAATAATCAGTCTCCTTTAGAGCATTGGAAAACATTTAATCCTGCATCTATGACTTTGCCTGATCATATTAGACCGGATCAAACAATGGCAGTTTTTCTCCGAGAGGAAAATGCATTCAATGGTCCAGCCGTTAATATTTTTCTGGAAGGAGAGTATTTAACTTCGCTTCAACCGGGCGGTTATAAAATGCTGCCTGTATGTGCAAATCCGACTCAAATGAGTGCTGCTTTTACCCAAAGTGAGCTGGATTATTCAAAGGTACGGCAGAAAACTCAGGTCTATGACTTGCCTGCAGGGAAAATTCAGTATTTTAAACTTGTTGAGGATGCTAATCAGTCTATTAAAATTCAGCCATTAACAGAAGCACAGGCCCAGCAGATCCTTCCTACCGTTCGTGAACAAACTCATACGCTCCCACGTGTTGAAAAAAATAAGGTGTGTGCAAAACCAGTCTATGTCAATGTCCCTGTCCAAACTGTCTTGAAGAAATATACCTTACAGGCAAATACCTTATTTGCTTATGCAAAATCAGGCCCAAATGACATATTAAAAAAAGGTCGCGAAGAAGTTAAAACAATCGCAGATCAAATTATCAATGAACAAAGTCAGATTAGCCATATTAGCATTCTTGGCTATACCGATCCTGTAGGAACCGAAGCTTTTAATCAGCAGTTATCTTTGCGACGTGCTGAAACAGTGCGTAATTTACTGACAATGTATGGTGTGGCTAGACAGAATATTTCAGTCGAAGGACGCGGTGAACAAGACCTGGTGGTCAGTGATTGTCAGAGTCGTTATGCAAAAGACAAGCTGGCTCATGAGCAATGTGATCTGCCTAACCGACGTGTAGAAATTATTACTTACGGCATTAAAGCTGAATAAAACTTTTTAAATCTAATTGAACTTTCTAATAAATTTTTAAAATCTGGCTAGCAGATCAGGATTAATCTTATGAATAATCAAACCATTACTGTAAAACTACATAGTGCTAAGAAAATAATTTCAACTCTGAAAGTTACCAAAACACCCGATCAGCCTGTGATTATTCAGGCCAAAAAAAATGTCAATTACGAGTTGATTGATGATGCAACTCAATTTGCCCCTGAAAATATTAAAATTAAGCGTGTGGGCAATGACTTGCATATTGGTTTTGAAGACGGTTCATCAGATCCACTTGATGCTGACCTGATTATTCAGGATTACTATGGTCACGATGGGGTGACCAGTAATTTACTGATCGGTCTGCATGAAAATGGCAGTTATTATGCCTATGTGCCGGAAAGTGGTTTGCAAGAACATGCTGTAAGTATGCTGGCTGAAGAAGTCAGTGCTGGTCAGGCATTGGGTGGTGAACCTTTGGTTGCAGCTGCCTATGAGTTTAATCCGTATTGGTTACTGGCTTTGATTCCTTTGGTGGGATTGGCTGTGGCAGCGGGTGATAGTGATTCGGTATCAGTAAAGGAAACTGCTCCTGTTGCAATAGATGATGTGATCAGCATTGTTGAAGATACTGTATTTACTTCAACAGTCAGCCTATTGGCGAATGATAGTGATGTTGACAGTAGTTTCACTGCAGTTGCAGGTACGTACACGACTACACAAGGCGGCACGATTGTGATCGCGGAAGATGGTCAGTATGTGTATATGCCAGCAGCGAATTTCACAGGTATTGATACTGTTGACTACACCATTACAGATGGTTCGTTGACGGATACTGGTACGTTGACCATTATGGTTAGTTCAGTTAATGATGCACCTGTGGCCAATCCAGATACAGCAACTGTGGTTGAAGACACTGCAGCCACCATTACTGTTCTGGGCAATGACACGGATGCTGAAAATGATACGTTAACTGTTACTGCAGCGAGCGCGTTGCATGGTACGGTCACGATCAACAGCGACGGTACCTTGAGTTACACACCGAACGCGAACTACACCGGTGCAGACACCATCAGCTACAGCGTGACAGATGGCAATGGCGGTACCAGCAGCAGCGTAGTGAACGTCAGCGTGACCCCTGTGAATGATGCCCCGGTACTGAGCTTCACTGATAGCTTGACCAGCATTGCGGAAAACAGTGCGACGGCAGGCATGGTGGTGACGGATGCGAATGCGACCGATGCCGAAGGCGATACGCTGACTTACAGCCTGACTAACAATCCGGACGGCTACTACAGCATTGATCCTGCGACGGGTGTTGTAAGCTTGACCCAGGCGGGCGCAG
>NZ_VOYP01000051.1:0-17791 GCF_013420235.1 Acinetobacter sp. YH01022
AAATTTAATTGATATTTATCTAATGCTTTGATGAGAAGCGTTAGATTTTTATTTAGTGCAGAATAACTGCAATTTATTTAGTGCAGAATAAAAAACAAATTAGTGCAAAAAAAGCCGAAAACTTACATATTTACCCACAAAGAGCAAATATGGGGTCAAATGGTATCAGACGATATCGGACAAACAGGCATAAAAAAAAGCCTTTAAACATTGAGTTTAAAGGCTTTTTTAGATTCCGATGGATTACTTCGGAAAGAATTTTGGTGGAGGTGGCGGGAGTTGAACCCGCGTCCGCCAGCACTACGCTCGAGAATACTACATGCTTAGATATCGTCTATTGTTTTAACTCTTTGTGACCCGACGAACAGGGTACAAATCGCGATCCTCTAAGTTTAGTACAAAGCCCCGAGGCTTGGCTTTATACGGACTTGTGTGCGTGCGCTTCAGTCGGACTCTCTAACCACAAGTATTCGGAGAGGCGGACAAGCTGCCCTTAGGCAGCTAGAGCGTATGATTCGTCGTTTGCGACTATTAAAATGCAAATTTGATTTACGAGAGAAAATGCGCTCTCGACATGCATCTATGAGTTTCATCACCAGCGTCGAAGCCAGAAACACCCCCAAAGTAGACCGCAATCATAACATAAATGTTCAAACCCGCAGTGCGTTTTTTAAACATTTACACAAACAGATGCGATTAATTTAATAATTGCGTTAATATTTTATTTTTCAAGTCCTATAAAAGAAAAAATTATGAGCTATTTACTTGCACTCGATCAGGGAACCACCTCTAGCCGTGCGATCATCTTTAATGAACAGGGAAAAGTTCAAGCAACAGCTCAGCGTGAAATACATATCTCTACCCCACATTCAGGCTGGGTAGAACAGGATGCACAGGAAATCTGGACCACACAAATTGCAGTTGTGCAGCAGGCCCTCGCCTCGGCCCGTATTCTGGCAAAAGATATCAAAGCCATTGGACTGACCAATCAGCGTGAAACCACCGTGGTTTGGGATAAGCGCACGGGCAAACCGCTTGCCCCTGCAATTGTCTGGCAAGACCGCCGTGCAACTGAATGGTGTAATCAGCTCCTGCAAAAAAATTTACAGAATAAAATCCAGCAGAAAACCGGTTTATTGATTGACCCTTATTTCAGTGCCGGAAAACTGGTCTGGTTGCTGGAAAATATCGAAGGTCTGCGTGATCTAGCACAACAGGGACATGTGGCTTTTGGAACAGTCGATAGCTGGCTGATGTGGAATTTAACCCAAGGTGCAGAACATGTCATTGAAGCCAGCAATGCCTCCCGTACTATGCTGATGAATCTGCAAACTCAGGCCTGGGATGAAGAATTGCTACAGCTGTTTAATATCCCGCGTTCAGTTCTGCCGCAAATTATTGCTTCGGATAGCTATATGGCAGACACGGCTACAGGTTTATTGGGCGCAAATATCCCAATTATGGGAATTTTGGGCGATCAGCAATCGGCCCTGTTTGGCCAGTCCTGCTTTGAAGTGGGTAGTGCAAAAAATACCTATGGCACGGGTTGCTTCATGCTGTTCAATACGGGGCATCAGGTGCAATTTAGCCACAACAAGCTCTTGAGCACCTTAGCTTGGCAATGTCATGAAAAAACCACTTATGCACTGGAAGGCAGTGTATTTATGGCGGGTGCCATTGTGCAATGGTTACGTGATGGTTTAGGAATTATTCAAAACAGTCGTGAAGTCGAACAGCTGGCTTGTCAGGTAAAAGATACCGACGGCGTAGTTTTGGTGCCGGCTTTTACCGGACTCGGTGCTCCGCATTGGGACAGTGATGCCCGAGCCCTGCTCTGCGGCATGTCCCGTGGGACCAATAAAGCCCATATTGCCCGTGCAGCTTTGGAATCGATAGCCTTTCAGGTCTCCGATGTCCTGATGGCCATGCAATCCGATATTACCCATCCCTTAAAAGAACTGCGCGTCGATGGCGGTGCAAGTAGCAATGACATGCTGATGCAGTTTCAGGCAGATATGTTAAATGTGCCGGTATTGCGTCCTAAAATGCTGGAATCTACCGCTTGGGGTGCAGCAGCCATGGCCGGATTAAAAGCTGGCGTATTTTCCAGCATGTCAGATATTTCTGCATCATGGCAACTGGAGTGGGCTTTTGAACCCAATATGAATCAAGACCAGCGCCAATTTCATCTAAACAAATGGCAAACTGCATTAAAGCGGGCTAAATCAGATATTTAATATCTTCATATCCAAGATAATAAAAAACCGCTTCGAAAAGCGGTTTTTTATTAATGTGCATGTCCACCACCGGTGACACCGTTTTTGGGTTTTGGACATAGCCAGATAATCAGTGCGGCAAAAATAAACACCAGCGCCAGAATTAAAAACACATGGTTAGCAGATAAGGTAGACGCTTCTTTATCGACCAGACTCGAGATATAGCCCAAACTGCTTTCTGGACTCATTCCTCTTTGGGTCAGGATATTTTGCACTTCATCCATATGCAGGCTTCCTGCCATCTCGCTACGTGCCACTTTGCCATGATCATCCCAAATGGTAACGGCAATCGACGCTCCAATTGCCCCGGCCATGGTTCTGAGGAAGTTCATCAAACCGGCAGCAGAAGCCATTTCTTGCGGCAATACTGAAGCCAGAGCCATATTGGAGAGTGGAATAAAGAAAAACGGTACGGCAAAACCTTGCAAGATTTGCGGCAATGCCAAGGCCATAAAGTCGGCTTCAGTAGTCCAGAAGGCCCGCATCAGGGTCACCCCGCCCAGCAGACATAAACCAAAACTGGCCAAAGCCCGCTGATCATATTTGGTCGCCAGTTTGGCCACAATGGGCGACATCAGCAAACTGCCAAAACCCATGGTGGCAGTCAAATAACCTGCCCAAGTGGCAGTATAGCCAAGATTCACCTGTAACCATTGTGGAATCATGACAATACTGCCAAAAAAGGCCCCAAAACCAAAGGCTAAAGCCAAAACGGAAATGGTAAATCCACGATATTTAAAGATCTGGATATTCACCACCGGGTGGCGTTCAGTGAGTTCCCAAATGGTAAAAACGATGAGCCCGATCAAGGCAATCATGGCCAAAATAACAATAAAGGGATGATTAAACCAGTCATACTCATGGCCTAAATCCAGCATCAGCTGCAATGCCCCAATCCATAAAATTAGCAGCAATAATCCGCCCATATCAATTTTGAGTGTATTGGTTGCTGTTTCAGCAGATTTCAGCAAACGCATGGCGGCGAGTGCACAACCAATCCCGACGGGGATATTGATAAAGAAAATCCAGTGCCAGGACCAGTTATCACTAATGGTACCCCCCAGAATTGGTCCTAAAATAGGTCCCACAACCGTGGTCATGGCCCACATGCCCATCGCCTGCGACTGTTTCTCCGGTGGGAAAATACGCATCAGCAGGGTTTGACTAAGCGGCATAATCGGCCCGCCAAACAGGCCTTGTCCAATTCGGCAAAATACCAGCATTTCCAGACTGGTGGATAAACCACAAAGCACCGAAAACAGGGTAAAGCCGAACAGGCTGATGACAAAGATCCGGACTGTGCCAAAGCGTCCCGCCAACCAGCCGGTTAAAGGCACACAAATAGCTTCGGCAACGGCATAGGAGGTAATCACCCAAGTCCCTTGCGATGCAGAAACAGCAAGACTGCCGGTAATATGCGGAACCGAGACATTGGCAATGGTCATGTCCAGCACGACCATAAAATTGGCAAAGGCCAGTACAAATGCCGCCAGAAGCAGGCGGCCGCCAGTCAGGTTCGGTATAGGAGCGTAGTTATTCATAAATGACTACTTCGAAGACAAATCGATCTTCGCCTCCATAGACAGCCCCACCCGTAACGGATGTTCAGCCAGTTCTTTGGGATCAAGCTTGATGCGAACCGGCAAGCGCTGAACTACCTTAATCCAGTTACCTGTCGCATTTTGTGCCGGAATCAATGCAAAGGCGGAACCGGTTCCGCCAGAGAAGCCTTGTACTGTGCCGTGATACTCGACTGAATCTCCATACAGGTCAGAGGTTAAGACCGCTTTTTGACCGGGACGGACTTTTTCCAGCTGACTTTCTTTAAAATTGGCATCGACATACAGTTGTGAGGTCGGCACCACCATCATCAAGACAGTACCCGGTGCCACACGCTGACCAACCTGAATATTACGGCGTGTCACCACCCCATCAAAAGGAGCCTTGATTTCAGTACGCTCCAGATCTAACACAGCCTGCTTTAATTTGGCCTGTGCCACCAAAACATCAGGCGTGCTATTTTCATTGGCGCCGCGAATCAGTGCTTCATTGGCCGCTAGGTTGCTTTGTGCCGCTTTTTGGCTGGATTTAGCTTGTGCCAAACCGGCTTGTGCCGATTCATAAACCGCTTTGGCGGTATTCAGTGCGCTTTGTGCCGTACTGAGTTCTTCTTTAGAAATGGCGCCAGAGGCACTGAGTTTTTCACGACGGCTTAAGTCATCTTGTGCCTTATCCATTTTAGCTTTGGCCTCGGCCACTTTGGCTTCAGCACTATGAATGGCATCATCACTGACAAAAATTTGTGAATTCAGTGAGCTGCTATTGGCTTGCGTCTGTTTATATTGACGCTGTGCCTTGATCAGTTCTGCTTTGGCTGCAGCCAGCGCAATTTCTGCATCGCGCTGATCAACACGTACCAACAGATCACCTTTTTTGACCGTTTGAGTATCACTGACCAATACCTGTTCGACTTGTCCGGTGACCATAGAAGTGATTGAGGCCGTTTCTGCACCTACATAGGCATTATCGGTATCGACAGAATGATTGAAAAATAATGTCCAGATGGCATATAAAATCACAGCAAGGATTAAAATCAGTGCCACAA
This sequence comes from Acinetobacter sp. YH01022, assembly GCF_013420235.1. Classification (NCBI taxonomy): domain Bacteria; kingdom Pseudomonadati; phylum Pseudomonadota; class Gammaproteobacteria; order Moraxellales; family Moraxellaceae; genus Acinetobacter; species Acinetobacter sp. YH01022. The sequence goes on from NZ_VOYP01000051.1 coordinate 4,882, forward strand.
ATCCCAAAGCCTTTTTTCGTTTTGCTTTGAGTTGCTGGTCAGTTACCTGTTCAGACTGTTGAGCATCTGGCGGCGTAATTTGAACATCTGTCATGCATGTTTCCTAAATCCAACAGCCCCCATCAGCAAGCAGCCCTGATCTGCTACCTTAACAAGAGGCATCTAGATCGTAGCAAGCTCATTTTGATGGGACGTTATTCTTGTAAAAATTTTTGATGCATTTTAAGAGTAAAAAATCATATTTTGAGAATAAAAATGTAACTCACCAGTTTCCAAAACAAATTCAGCACCGGATTTTCATCCAATGCCACATATTGACCTGACTTCTGCTTAGCTGGCTTCAAACAAGTTTAATAAGCATAAGAAGCGATGGCGGTTGCAATCGCTTTGTCTTCATCATTGACTAAGGTCATGCGCATGGTGCAACCTTTCCGACCTAAACGCAAAGTCTCGGCACGTGCAGTAAAAGAATTGCCGCGACCCGGTGCAAGATAATCGACCCGCATATCAACTGTTGCCAAACGGGATACCTTCTTAATGGTCTCGGGCAAATCATCAGGAGTGGCTTTCTTATACAGCTCCCCCATGGCCACAATCCCGCCAATACTGTCTAAAATGGTCGCCGCAACACCGCCATGCAAAATCTGAAATGCCACATTGCCAATCATATACGGCTGCATGTCGATATGGGCTTCAATCTGCCCATCCACTACCCGCATGTTCATGCCATTGTGCTGAAAGAAAGGAGATTTATTAAAAGCCTTGCATAACTGGTTCAGCAATACATCAATATCAACTTTCGAGCCGAAATGTATATGACCGGTCCAACTTTTTTCTGTTTCGTTTACCATTCGCTCGAATTTCCTGATTGAATAAAAATCTGTTAAACATCACCCAAAAACATATTCTAGGGCTACAATAGCCAAAGTTTAATACTGATCATTGAGATTGTTATGACCTATACGTTCAATCGTCCAGCATTTCCCGCTACCCGCATGCGCCGCATCCGTAAAAATGACCAATTACGTGCCATGGTACGTGAAACCCAGCTGACGACCGATCATCTCATTTACCCAGTATTCGTCCTTCCGGGGCAGAACCAAACCCAAGACATTCCAAGTATGCCGAATGTACAGCGTCTGTCTGCCGATCTACTGTTAAAAAAATCCGAACGTCTACTGGAATTGGGCGTTTCTAAATTAGCGCTCTTCCCTGTTACTCCACAAGAAGACAAAAGTCTGTCCGCCGAAGCTGCATGGCGTGAAGATGGTCTGGTCCAAAATACCGTTCGCCTGCTAAAAAAAGAATTGCCAGAAATGGTGCTGATCACGGATGGCGCTTTAGACCCGTATACTACGCATGGTCAGGACGGCATCATTGATGACACAGGCTATGTGCTAAATGATGAAACGGTAGAATGTCTGATTAAACAAGCCTTAAGTCATGCTGAAGCCGGTGCAGATGTGGTTGCGCCGAGTGACATGATGGATGGCCGGATTGGTGCTATTCGTAATGCACTGGAAGCCAATGGTCATATCTATACCAATATCATGGCTTATTCCGCCAAATATGCCTCCAGTTTTTACGGTCCTTTCCGTGATGCAGTCGGCTCATCGACAAACCTGAAAGGTGGCAACAAGTACAATTACCAGATGGACATCGGTAACCGTGCCGAAGCCCTGCATGAAATTGCCCTGGATATTCAGGAAGGTGCAGACATGGTGATTGTTAAACCGGGTATGCCTTATCTGGATATCGTCCGTGAAGTGAAAGATACCTTTGGCGTGCCGACTTTCGTTTATCAGGTCAGCGGTGAATACGCCATGCTGGCCGGTGCCATTCAAAATGGCTGGCTGTCCGACAGCGTGATTATTGAATCACTGATGAGTTGCCGCCGTGCCGGTGCTGATGGCATCTGGACCTACTTTGCCGAAGAAGCGGCTCTTAAACTGAAAGACATGAAATAAGGATTTGTGGTCTAAGCGATGAAAATTGCCATTATTGGAGCAGGCATTAGCGGTCTGCTGTCTGCTCTAGAGCTGGTGGAACAGGGATGTTCCGTGATGATTTTCGATCAGCAGCAGGCAGGAAAAGCTGCCTCCTGGGCGGGTGGTGGGATTCTCTCCCCGATGTATCCGTGGCGCTATCCGCAAGCCGTAAATCAGCTGGCGCAATATGGCAAGTCATTATATTTAGACTGGAACAAAAAGTTAAAGCCTGTTTCAGGCATTGATTTTGAAATTCATGAAAGCGGTATGCTGATTTTTGATGAAGCTGATTTTGAAAGCGGTCTGAATTATGCCGAGCAGTTTCAGGAACCAATGCAGCAATGTGAATATTTACAACAGGAACAGATTGAACAGCTAAATCCTTTTATTGACGCCAAATTTCAACACGCCATTTATTTCCCCCAGATTGCCAATGTCAGAAACCCGCGCTTACTGCAATCCATGGTGGCCTATTTAAAGCAGCATCCACAAGTCGAATTTATTGAACACTGCCCGATTGAGCAGTTCAATATCGCCAATGGCCAAGTCCAGTCCGTAGCTGCTAAAAATGGCAAAACGTATGATGCAGATCAGTTTGTGATCACCACCGGCGCATGGTCGCAGCGCTGGTCTGAACAACTGGATCTTGAGATTCCAGTTCGTCCGGTTCAGGGACAGATGGTGCTGTTTAAAACCCCGGCAAACTGGTTGCCGACCATGTGCATGAATGATGTGATGTATTTAATTCCACGTCTGGACGGTCATGTGGTCTGTGGTTCCAGCATGGCGGATTGCGGTTTTGACACCACCCCAACAGTAGCAACCAAGCAGAAAATTTTAGAAGCCTGTTTCGAGATGGTGCCCGAACTGGCAGCGTTCCCTATCGAAAAACAGTGGGCCGGTTTAAGACCCGGCTCCCCAACGGGTATTCCTTACGTCGGCAAAATACCCGAGATGGAGAATTTGTGGGCCAACTTTGGACATTTCCGTAACGGCTTATGTATGGGGCCCGCCTCTGCACAATTGCTCAGACAGCTGATGCTGGAACAAACTCCTCTCGTAAACCCAGCAGCTTATAGCCCTACGCGTCTCAAATCTGAAGCAGAGTCAGAGTTAATGGTTCACTAATATCTCTTCTAAAGCGCTATTCAAGGTCGGATATTTAAACTCAAAACCGGCCTCTTGCAGGGCTATGGACGCGACATATTGACCATTTAATACCAGTTGTGACTGCTCACCCAGCATCCATCGCAACACGAAAGCCGGTAAAAAGAATACAGGTTTACGTTTTAAAACTTGTGCCGCTGTTTTAACAAACTGCGCTTGCGAGACTTTTTCAGGTGACACGAGATTAAATATTTGTGCTTCAGTTTCATTGAGCATTAAAAATTCGATGGCACGCAGCACATCTTGCACATGCACCCAGACTACAGGTTGCCGCCCATGTCCAATCTGCCCCACCAGATTCAGTTTAATGGGGAATAACATACTTGGCAGAATTCCGCCATTTTTCCCAAACACAATACCGAGACGAATAATCTTGGTTCTTTGCTGCGTAAAACTGAAGGCTGCCTGTTCCCATAACTGACACAATTCCGACATAAAAATAGACTGTGGTGCAGACTGTTCTGTACATGTTTCTAACCATTGTTCAGTCGGATCGATCCCGTAATATCCGACTGCAGAACCGGAAATAATCCGCTTTGGAAAAATCTGTCTTTTTTCCAGGTATCGATAGAGCTGCTGCGTGGTTTCTACCCGGCTCTTCATCAATTGTTGTTTTCTTTTCGCTGTCCAGCGTCCCTGTCCAATACTTTCACCAGCCAGGTTGATGACATAATCAATGCGGTCGGTTTTTAGTTCATCTAAATGCTGAATCCAGGTCAGATCGGGATGATTTGAGCGTTTATTTTTCTGGCGGGTCAGCCCCACCACGGCATAATCACGAGCCAGCAAATAAGGCAACAGTTGCGAGCCGATAAAACCACTGCCGCCGGTAATCAAGACACATGCTTTTTGCATTTTAGACGTACTCATGTTTTTCTTATCTATAGATCAAGACGGTATAAAACTCAAGCCTATATCAGGGTCGTTTAGCCAAACATTTTTTGCGCCATGCGCTGCGCCTGTTTACCATAAAACCAATAGGTCAAAAGATAAAGTGGAATGGCAACGAGCAAGACCATAATCAGTACCATACTCATAAATTGCGGATTTTTGAGATATAAAAGAAAATTCTGCCAAACTTCGGGATCATTCTTGGCAAAAAGGACAATACCGAGCAATAAAAAGGCCAGGTTATAGCCCCAGAAAATCAGGCTAAATCCCAAAGTAATTTTTTTTTGTTCTTGAGCGGTTGGTGCTCGTCGTTGTTGTTTTAAAAACTTATACAGCACTAAAATCATGGCTGTTAAATAAGGCACGATGGTCAGAATTCCGCCCATGCCGGTTGGCAGTAAAGCAGCCAATACACCACAGATACAGGTAAAAATAAAACAGAAGAGAAAAAACCATAAAAAATATCGGGTTAATGACACAATGAGCCTGCATAAGCAACTTTTAGATGATCAGTATAAAAAAAAATGAGTTTTTTTTCATTTTATTGTCAACCAATCTGTAAAGCTCTGCGTTATATAAGGTATGAAGTTCATGAACCGTTAATTTGTACCGGCATCCACAATATTTTCGGTGAACTTTTCTAAAGCAATAAACTTGGTTTCAAGTTTTAGTGAGGAACAGCAGCCCAAGCTAAAACTTGCAACAGATTTTTTGACCGACGATTTCATCATCACTCGAATCGTCGGTCTTTTATTTTCTACATTCTATTTTAATCTTAACGTTCAGTCTGGGAATAGATTTATACACTTCTTGCATAAATCACTCTTTTTATAAAATAACAAATGAGTAAACCATTCAAAATTGATTTTCCCATGCCGTGATTTATTTCATGCCAAAGATTAACTTCAATCCCAACAGCGTCATAATGCCACCTGCAGCACGGTCAAAAGCGGCTTTAAATTTCAAATAGACACGACGTGGCTTTTCCGCTGACAAGGCCACTGCAACCAGTGAGCACCACCCTGCATCAATAAAAAAGCATAAAATGGGTAACACAAAATAATAATAAGTCGGAATTTCTTTGGGCAAAAGTGCAGTAAAAATACTGGCCAGCACAATTGCAATTTTCGGATTGGAAAGCTGAGTAATCAGGCCTGTAGTAAATGCACGGCGTAAGGACATTTGGGCTTGCGAACTATGCTCAGATGCAATCGGCTCTTTGGCATGTTTAATAATTTTAAAAGCCAGCCAGAGTAGATATATGCCACCGCAGATTTTTAAAGCCAGATAGGCAGATGGTACCGCCAATAAAAAGGCCTGTAATCCGAGTACGGCCAACAAGCCAAAAATGGCAGCGCCTGTGCCTGTACCTAAAGCGGTAAACACACCATGCCGACGTGAAATCGCAATTGAATTTTTAGCGACATAAATCGAAGTCGGTCCAGGACTCATTGCACCTAACATTAAAGCAAATGCAATTGAGCCCAAAATCCAAAATGATTCCACAAGTCCACCTACTGAAATTAATTCCGCGGCAATTTTACAATTTAAAAGGCTGAATATCTGCCTGAATTTCACCTCTTTTTCAGAATTTCACCGCATCATTCACCAAGAATTAAATCAATCACCTAATAAATCCCTAAGGAGGCACATCAAATCCCTCATTTATTAGAAAATGGATGAAATGAACAGAAGTATGGCTGCTGCGTAGCGATAGATATGGAAGAATATAAAATAAAGGTTTATATGGTAAAGATCGTTACAGTTACAATGAAATTAGCTGCATACATATATTTTTATGACAGTACTCAAATAGAAAAAAATCAGCACATCATTTCAGTAATAATTTTTTAGATACCTATAAATTCAGACCTGCCAATTGGCAGGTCAAGCTTGATTTAGCGCGAGATTAAATATCGGTTTCCGCTCAGTTTACTCTTGAGCCATTGGCTGGATTTCACGTGCGCCAAGCGGAGCAAGCCGATAATCTTGATCATGCACCGGCACACCGCCAATAATCATGCTACGAACTTCGGTTTTTGGCTTATTATAATCATCTTTCGCATCACATGCTGTCAGCAATAGCAGCACGCAAACAGATAAACCCACGGATAGCGTCTTCATCACATATCCTCTTTTTCATCATTGTTATATCTTTTAGATTAACACTAATGAGTATTTTTCAATCATTATTTTTATCATTTTAATTCAATTATTTAAGATATATTTACAAATAAGGCTTCTATGAATATGAGCAAGAACAAAAATCTTCAATAACTATTGTCAGGTCAGTCCTTATATAAAAATATCACTTTGATAATCCTGATGAAAATCAGCGTGCCATAGATCCTGCTATTTTACGTACAATACAGTCTCATATTTATGGACCATAATGAAATGTTTGACCATATTGCTCAGTCAGTGACTTATCAGCACATTCAGCTGAATGCCCCCGTTACAGTGACTGTGAAGCGTTTGGATCAGATTCATCCTCAAATTTCGGGCAACAAGTTTTTTAAACTGAAATACAATTTTCTGGAAGCAGAGCAGCAACGCTTAAAAAAAGTCCTGACTTTTGGCGGTGCCTACTCCAATCATATTGCTGCCACCGCTTATGCAGCACATCTGTTTGGCTTTGCCAGTGTAGGCATTATTCGCGGTGAAGAACTCAAAGATAAAGCGCTCAATCCTACCCTTGCCACAGCGCAACAATCTGGTATGCAACTGCATTTTGTCTCCCGCCAACAATATCGTGAAAAAACCAGTTCTGATTTTCTTGCACAATTACAACAGAGCTATCCAGAGCATTACATCATTCCCGAAGGTGGAACCAATTCTCTTGCCATTCAGGGCTGCAAGGAAATTTTAACAACCGGAGACCGCCACAATTATGATGTGATCTGCTGTGCCGTTGGAACAGGTGGAACAATTACAGGATTAATTGAAGCCAGTGCTGCTCATCAAACTGTGCTGGGTTTTTCGGCCTTAAAAGGCGATTTTTTAAAGTCGGATGTCGAGCAATGGACAACAAAGAAAAACTGGAAAATCACCGATGCCTATTGCTGTGGTGGTTATGCCAAGACCAGTTCTGAGCTATTACAGTTTATGCAGTGCTTTGAAGCAGAACACCACATTCCTTTAGAGCAGGTTTATACTGTGAAGATGATGTACGGACTGATGGATTTAATTGCCCAAAACCATTTTCCGGCAGGCAGCCGTATTCTGGTAATTCATACAGGCGGTCTGCAAGGTCGGCATATAGATGCAGATCTATCCTGAAATTGAGCGCAAAATTGTCTATAATGCCCTGTTTTTATCTCCCGCGGGTTGCTCATGTCTACAAATCAGTATGATGTCATTGTTTTAGGTGCAGGTGCATCCGGTCTGATGTTGGCATATATGGCAGCCCAGCGCGGCCGTAAAGTTGTCGTGCTGGAAAAAGCCAACAAGGTAGGTAAAAAAATTCTGATGTCCGGTGGCGGTAAATGCAATTTTACCAATCTGTATGTCGAGCCTGAAAACTATATTTCACATAATCCGCACTTCGTAATCTCAGCCTTAAGCCGCTATACCAACTGGGACTTTATAGGTCTGGTGTGTGAACACGGTATTGAATATGAAGAGCGCAAACATGGTCAGTTATTTACCTTAAACGGTGCCAAAGAAATTTTGGCCATGCTGCTGACTGAATGTGACAAAACCGGTCTGGTCGACATTAAAACCAGCTGTGAAGTCAAAGCAGTGACGGCAGTGAATGAGCAAGGTTTCCAAGTTGCGACTACTTCAGGTTATTTTCAGGCTAAATCTGTGGTTGTGGCAACGGGTGGTTTGTCTGTTCCTACACTTGGTGGCTCGGGTATTGGTTATGAGATTGCCAAACAGTTTGGCCATCATGTGCATCCGACCCGTGCAGGCTTGGTGCCCTTTACTTTTTCCGACCAGTTTAAAGAAGTGACTACCCGTTTAAGCGGTAATGCCGTCGATGCTACCCTATCCAATGATTTAAACAGTTTTACTGAAGCCTTGCTGTTTACCCATCGTGGATTAAGTGGTCCAAGCTCCTTACAGCTTTCTAACTACTGGAATGTCGGTCAAAGCTTTAAGATCAATTTTCTGCCTTACCTGGACTTGGTAGAATTTTTTAAAGCTAAAAAATCCAGCCAGCCTAAAGTGCTGCTACGTACCCTGTTGAATGAGCATTTGCCAAAAAATGTGGTGCTGGAACTGCAAAATCTCATATGGGCAGAACTTGCCGATACAGCGATCGGTAATTTGAGCGACGATAAACTGGAACAGATCGCCAAACATCTGCAGCATTTTGAAGTGAAACCGTCTGGAACTGAAGGCTACCGGACTGCGGAAGTAACTTTGGGTGGTGTCGATACTACTGAAGTATCATCAAAGACCATGGAAAGTAGGAAACAGAAAGGCTTGTACTTTGTCGGTGAAGTTCTGGATGTCTCGGGTCATTTAGGTGGTTTTAATTTTCAATGGGCATGGGCGTCTGCCCATGCCGCATCACAATACGTTTAACACGAAGATATCTTATTCCAGATAATCCGTGCGTAATAAATAAACCTGTTGATTCTGCTGTATACGCGCAATGGCAAGATCCATTTTTGCAATTGTTTCAGTTACATCAGCAGGTTTATTTCCCAGTATTATTTGAGTCGCCAATTTATTTATGACTTTAACTAATAACATTACTTTTCTCCTTTTATTATTAAATTCATACATCCCAGTATGAGCGGCACATATTTCATTAATATGAATCTAAATATTTAAATTTTATGAAATAGTTAATTTATAAATAGCATAAATAAAATTTAAAAACGATTATTTTTTAACTATTTCTCATTTTTTTATGGATTGAGCTGCTCACTCCCCCTGCTGCATCTGTTCACCTGCCTGCTTGGTTTTAGTAAAGACAAACTTATAGGCACTGATAAAGAATCCTACGGTAATGCCAGCAATGACAATGGGTGCAATAAACTTATTGGCTGGTTCTTTAGTCATTTAGATCTCCTGTTATCAATTAGCGGGAAGCGTTTATCCAGAATTATGACAACGCATTTTTTAACGGATATAAAGCTTAGTGTAGAAAATCAGGTCATTTTACTGACTGCTTCTTAATAATAGACTAGCAAAAAGCATGCCCATCTGTTGTGCACAAACAAAGCCCTCTTTTGTTTGTGCACATGTAGCGGATTTTTCTGCTTCTAGCGATTATTTTTTATCATCACTGGAGCCAGGATTATTTGGATCTTTGTCACTCTTAAGATCGACATCAGACTCTTTTTCCCCCGTGGATCCAAAAGGATTATTTACTGGCGGATGCTTGGGATCAACACGGACAGAATCCGGAACACTCTGATCTGGATCAATTTTTTTTGCATCTTGCGGTGCAGTAGCTAATGAGGCAGGAGTTGGATTGGATAAATCAGGAGGCAAAACATTTTTTTGATCAGCCTCTGGAAAGTCGGGCTCTGTAAGCGGTTTGGACAGATCGGAAGATGGTGCCGCTCCCCCGTCCATTTCCAGTTCAGAAGATTTATCTACCGACGAATCAGAACCTGAGCTTGAATTCTGCCCTGAACTGATTCGGTCTGAACTTTCCTGATGCGGATTAGGCTGCTTCGCCTCTTTTTTGCATTTATCAATCAAGTCGGTCAAGACACGTTGTGCCGGATCGCGCCCACCTAAACCAAAAGCCAATGCGAAGGCAACAGCGACGGCTCCCAATGTTAAACCAAATGCCAGATTGACGATGGAATCGGCAATACCCATTGCACGCAAACCCATTGCAATCATCAGGCCCATAATCAATATACGAACCAGATTTGTCAGCCAGCGTGAACTGACATATTCACCTCGTCCAATCACTTGGGCGACCAAATTGGCAAGCCAGAAGCCAATCATCAGAATCACTGCACCGAGCAGGATATTTGCACCAAACTGGATAAACATCGAAATCAGTGTACTGATCTGCTCAAAACCAAGCCGATTCGCTGCTTCAGATACTGCAAACAACATGGTAAAGAACACAATCAGGTAACCAATAATTGAAGATACTTTGGTCTTGCCTAAAAAGCGTTGGGCATCCATCTTGGCAGGAATTTCATCCACACCCGTTCCAGAGACAATGTCTACTACCAGTTTAGCCACAAAGCGCGATACCACATAAGCCAGAATAAGAATCAGAGCCGCTGCAATAATATGCGGAATGGCATTCATGATTTCATACAACATGGCTGTGGCCGGTTGTGAAATTGCCTGAATGCCTAAAGCTTCGAAGGCAATAATTAGGGCGGTAATGATAATAATCGCAAAGACAAATGAGCCCAGTACCTGTGACAGATTAGAATTTTTAAACATCCCGATTTTCTGGGCATGTTGCTGGAGATTCAAACTGCCCACCAGACCTTCAACAATACCGCGTACAATTTTTGCCAGAATATAGCCGACAAATACAATCACAGCAGCAATAAAGATATTCGGCAAGAATGAAACAACTTCATTCACCATGTTCTGTACTGGAACAAGCAAGCCAGTTAAGCCTAAAATAGACAGTACAATTGGCAGGAACAATAACAAAATCAGCCAATACACAATCTCGCTAATGTTCTGGCTAATTGGACTGACGCCCACATCAGCACTTAATTTTTCATCCAGTTCAGTTCGGTCCAGCAGTTTTTGCAGTCCTATCTTGACCAGATTTGCTACAATCCAGCCAATAAAACCGACCGCAATAGCCGCCAAAAGTTGAGGAATAAATAACAGGAATTGCTGAATCATATTGCTAAATGGCCCACTCACGCTGGTGAGATTCAGCACATTAAAAGCACCTATAACGGCAATGATCATCACGATCCAAAAGACAATACGCGAAACAATACTTTCAATATTGGCGCGATGTCCTGTCGCACCCGAAAGTCTTTGATTTGTTCCAAGCTTTTGTAAAACTTTTTTAATTCCTGCCGCAATAATAAGGGCAATAATCCAACCTATGATTAAAATGGCTATGGCAGCGAGAATAGGATGAAACTGATTCCAATAATACATCGCATCAAATTCCCCCCCTCTAGGGCCTCCAGAAAAATACTCATTCATATTGTCATGTCCTCTTGTTATTACTTATTGAATTTCTATAGATGAATACTGGGTTATGTTGGCTCAGTTCACCCTAAAATGATGAAGTTAAGAACACATTAGAATTCGATCATTTTTTATTCAATACAAACCAGCATAAATACAACAAAAGCGCACATTTGATTGCAAAAAAGCCCTAATCCTTTCAAATTAGAGCTTTAAATGAATGATTTGAATACCTACTGATTTTTGTTACTAATGCCTGTCCCCACATTATCGGCAGCATTACCTATTGCACTTTTTTCACCCGATTCTGTTACAGTATCGGCATCTGTAGCGACTGCTTCATCTGTTGCCGTTGCAGTACCGGTAGTGGCTGTATTATTTGGTGTGGCAGGTTGGGCACTAGGGTCAGGATGTCCTGGAGGAGCATTGGATGATTGCGGTTTAGTATAGGCAAACATGTAAACCAGTACGGCAATGAAGAATATCCCCACAAGAAGGAGGATATACACTGGCAAACGTTTTTTCTGAGATCTTTCTTCTTCACTCGTAACATGAGGCGGTTTATTAAAATCATGTGTCATGTTTTTTCCCCTTTTTTTATCTCATTCCATGTATTTATATTAACCATATTTCCTGATGAATTATGTATAAAAGCATAGTGACATGGTGAAGACTTGTAATTTTCACTTAAAAAACAGCAATTCAGAAAACAGTTGTTTAAATATTTTAAGGCAAGAAGGTTGTGTCGATTCAATTTTCAGTCAGGCTATCATTCTTTTCTATAGCTCTTTTAATATTACTGCTGCTGTTGCTTTTATCGCAGTAAAGAGGACTTTTATTCCATTTTTATATCTGGAGCAAGACACTATTATTTTACTTTAAGTCCCAGTATTTTAATTTAAGCTCCAGCAAAATTTAACCATGCAAAAGATAGGGGTTTAAGTTGCGGTTTTTAAAATAAGAAAATTAACCGATTTTTAAACCTGTCTAAGCTTTCATGATGAAACATGCTTTAGGTGCTGAAAGGCTTAAAATGAGCTATAATTATGCACCGTTTTTCATGCTGCTTAACTTTATGGCGTATCGTCAGCAATCTGTAACGCTTGATTTGGACACTGACGTCACTCATCAATGTTGTTTGCATTACACTCGTGATGAACATCTCATTGGAATTATTGAATTTAGTAAACCAAGTTATGTGCTTAAATGGGGTGATCTGGAATATTTCCGTCGTCGTACCGAAGAATTTTCTGTGATGCCGTTTCCTGAATGCATCAATGCCATGGTGATCGACATTCGCAATATTGCCCCGTTTATAGACAATGAAGTACCGATTATTCCTTGGCGCTTACTGGAAGAAGAATGTCCGATCCGTCTGGTGGTTCCCCAAGAACGACTTGAACATTATGCCGGTATATTTGAACCTACCTGGCTGACCAGCGATGTGGAAACTGCAATTCAGGAAATCCGCGAATTTATTGATATGTTTGTGCATTAAAAGATTAAAAGCTAAAAAATCCTCCTGAATGGAGGATTTTTTGTGATTAGAGAAAGTCCCCCTTAGAAGAAGGGGGATTTAGGGGGATTCAGTTTTCACGAGATAAATTATTCCTTTTAATCCCTCCCTTGCGAAGCAATGCTTCTTGTATCTTGATTGATATAGTGATTAGCTACCACTATACGCAAATTGTAGAGTTTGTAATGCTGCTAAAATCTTAAATTTGAACCTGAGATAAAACCTACAATTTGCCCCTATCCCTCATACAACT